>CAYZJY010000025.1:0-23198 GCA_964478995.1 uncultured bacterium | reverse complement strand
TATCTTGCTTCCCCAGGCACATCTTGCCCAAATGTCTTTCCAGGGACATAGCCTGTGATAATGGGGAAATATATCTCGCCATCATATTTAACTATCAGCGCCCTATTATTGATGATCAGCGGAAGGAAAAAAGAAATGACATATAAAGATAATAAAATGATCAGTGAATAATATCCACGCTTGAGCGACTTAAATCTATTCCATCTTTTTCTTAGTATAGATTCATTCATATTAGTTTTTATATTATTCTCTTCAACCATTACTTGAATCTTATTCTAGGGTCAACAGTTGCAAGCGCGAGGTCTGAAATGATGTTTCCTATCAGTCTTATCATGACCACGATAACTAAAAAACCAAGAGTAATGGGATAATCACGGGACAAGATGGCCTCATAGGCCATGCGTCCAAACCCATCTATGTTAAACATTCGTTCAATAAAATAAGAACCGGCTACAACAACGCCAATGATATGACCTATTCCTGAGGCAATTGGTATTAGACTGTTTCTCATCGCATGCAACCAGACCACTCTTTTTTCCTTGATGCCTTTTGAAAAGGCTGTCCTGATGTAATCTTGACTAAGGTTCTCAAGTAGACTGTTCTTCATGAGTACCGTCATGGTCGCAAAACTACCGATACTCCATGCGACTATGGGGAGTATCATGTGGTGTATCTGGTCAATGATCTTTTGGAATGGAGTCAGGGTATCCCAGATCTCTGTTGGACTTCTAAATCCACCAAGTGGGAATAGTTCCCAAAAACTCCCTCCACCAAATAAAACCAATAAAACTCCACCTAATGCCCAGCCTGGAATGGAGTAAGCGATGAAAATTATCACACTTGAACCAAAATCGAACATTGAACCATGGTTCAGTGCTTTTTTTATGCCCAGAGGTATGCAGATCAAATAGGATAGAAATATCCCGGTCAGTCCAAAGAAAAGAGAAATTCTAAATCGGGGTCTCATCACCTCGGTCACTGGCTGCATGTACGTATAGGAACGACCTAAATTACCGGTTAAGATGCCAGAGAATTCCTTCTGGAAAACAACAGCATTCTTCGTCCCATCTGCATCCAACTCATCTAGAGAGGCATGCCATACATTACTCCTGGTACCATCTTTGTCATGCACCGTAAGATTACCCTCTTCATCGGATCGAATATCCACCTTCCATATTCTACCATCTTTTTTACCAACACGTTTTTCCATGACTTGCTCATCTGGCCCCATGGTAAAGTCACGATGCTTGATCTCTCTAGGAAAAACGCCAAGCCAGATGAAATATCTCTGATAGATCGGTTTATCAAAACCATAAAATCGTTCTAGTTCTTTTAATGCTTCAGGCGGTAGTGAACCTCCTTCTCCACCCATCCCAGAGGAGGATGCGCCTCCTTCTGAGGCCATTGCTCCACCCATCTGCAATTGCAACATGATCTGCTCGATCGGACCACCTGGTGCCATTTGAAGGATGGTAAAGACAAGAACGGTCGACCCCAAAAAGGTCGGTATCATCAAGAGGATCCTTCTTAAAAAATATGTTGCCACGTAAGGCCGCTGCTAGCTGCCCATGTTTTCCAAATACTGCGGCCAGTATTTCATGTCAATTGGCATGATGGGAAGTTTTTTATCATTTTCCATGGCATCATCCAAGTTCCTTGCTTTCTCATCATCTATCCACCAATAATACAGTGTATCCCAGTACTCTCCAACATACCTGGATAGCATCCAGTCTGGATATCCAAACTTGTCCCACCACATGAGCCGTGAGTAGTTCCGTGCTATGCTAAATCCAATTGGGTGCACCTCATTGAATATGCCGTCTATCTCCTGTATGATCTCTATCCTGCGCTGTTGCTCAAAGCAAATATCGTACTCATCTAATAATTCATCAACCCTTGCACTTTTAAAACCCCAAACATTATTGTTGTCTTCTTGATCGGCGAGTGTGGATCTCAAACTACTCTCAGGATTTGGATATATGAGTCCTGAATAGGCAAGCATGCATACATTGAAGTTCCTGGCGTTGACATTCTTGATCATGGTATTATAGTCTATGAACTGTATCTGCATATCCATTCCATACTCTTTCAACATTTGTTGTACTGGAGTGATCATATATGCACTTGTCTTCTGAGTTATGATCGTAAAAGAAAGAACTTTGCCAGTTTCCTCGTGGACCAACCATCCATCAGAATTTCTACTTGTGTATCCAGCCTCCGCAAGTAATTGGACTGCCTTTTCAGGATCATAGGTGAATTTATTATTGTTCTTATTCTCATATACGGTACCTGAGTAGAGTGAGTTCATCATTCCATATTCATTGTAATACATCTCACGATTCATTTTCTCACGATCATAAAGATAGCAAAAAGCATATCGCACTCGCTTATCATCAAACGGCCACTCCCTCATGTTGAAATAGTAGCCACTAGTGCCCGCGGGTTTTTCTGAGAATATCCTCTGTTTTTTCATCCAACCATTCTGGGTTGCCTCAAAATCTGTCTCTTCGATCCATCTCCTCGAACGATTGACATTGAACACATCCTGTTCACCCTTTTTGAATTTCTCAAATTGGAGTGCATCATTGTCCTTTACGGCTGATATCTTGATCTTATCGAAATTGTGCATGTAGCGCTTGAAAGGACTGTCCTTTGACCAATAGTCCTCACGTCTTTCAAGAAGATATGACTCTTGGTTCTTTATGTTCTCTTCCCGGATTATGTATGGACCAGTACCAGGAACAACAGAGAAAGCATACTCTTCCAAGAAAGCGGTACCATCCAGATCCTTGAGAATGTGATCAGGATGTAATTTCATTGTCGAAAAATATAAAAAGTTACGCCAGTTAACAGCGTTGGCCTTGACTGAAACAATGTATTTTGACTCAGCAACTGGTCTTTCAAACTTTCCATAGGTCATCTGCTCAAATGGGGATAGTATTGTCTCATCCATCCTCAGGTCCCATGTTGCGATCACATCAGCAGCAGTGACCGGCATGCCATCCCACCATCTGGCATCTGGATCTATTCTAAATTTAAATTCCATCTTATCATCTGAGATCTTCCAATGGGATGCAAGCCGAGGGATGAATTCCAATGTGGTAGGATGCTGTGCCAATAGACCCTCATAACAGAGATTTGAAATGGTCATGGAATTAAGTACCTGACTACTGTTTTGACCAATGATCCTCATTGTGCGTGGAAAGAGTGAGTGAATGTAATGAAACATCCCTCCTTTCTTTGCCTTTGGATCGCCAAAATAGGTCCCATCTTCCTCCTCAGACCATACATAGGTCTCAAAACCTAGTTTGTCAGCAAGATCCTCAAATCCATAGCCACCTTGTTCAGGTGCGGTCTCAAGGTCTTTCTCGATATCTTTGGAAGCCAATGTTCCTTTTTTTACATTTTTATTTTCTCCACCACCACATGCCATTAAGCACATGGTAATGATGATCAGTGCGTATTGTCTCATATTCATTATATCATTGATTATTTTAAGTATTATTTAAATAAAAGGGCCAGAAAGTTAGTATTTGATTAGGTAAATAAACATCCCAAATGATGATTGCCAAGATGAATTCTTAATCAAGAGGAAGGTGTTGTGGCCAACACCTTCCCAACAAAATAATAACCAAATGAAACAAAAACACACATGGCATGGGTCGAGGTCCATGATGCCATTCGCCTCGCTTTTTTGTAATCCCTATTCCAGTCATTAACATATAGTTTTTTTATTTGGTCCTTACCGCCATCTCTCTCGCAGGCCTTCATTAATTTTTTTAATTTTCGCATGTCTTTCAAGGGTACGGCCTTGATCCCTTTCGTTTCTGCAAGTTTTATCAATGGATCCTCGCACGGACTCACAGTATCTTGACCCAATGATCTGCTCATGAAAAGACCACAAAGAACCATGGTGTATAGTGAGAACCTCAACGTATGCCGTATACAACCTTGATAGAGAATATTGGAAGGTCATCAATTTTCATCTTTGGGCCGGTTACCTTTTGTCTTTGAATACGCCAATTTTCTTCCTTATATGAATTATTCATAAAGCCGCCTTTGACATCAACTCCGATCCTTGAATTGACATAATATCTAAAACCAAGCATGCTTGAATATCCAAACCAGTCTGTCTTCATGACATCGGTCGCTCCCATGTCTGAGACAGGATCAGGGCTCCCACCAAAACTATTAATGAAATAATTCCAGTCATCCGTTTTATCTCCGGGGGTAGTGTCCAACTCTATTCGGCCCCTGCCCCATATGGGCGCAAGGGTAAAATTCAATTCCATGTTTGGTTTCCATCTGAAGAATGTCTCGATAGGAAATATCCTATATGATAATGATCGACGAAAGACAGCCTCGGAATTAATTAATGTGATGCTCTTACCTAAGGCATAGGAAGTGAATGAATTATATCCAATTCTAGCATTATTAAAGAATTCGTAATAGAGACCCCAGTTTAGTAGCAAATTAGTATTTGTGAACTTTTTTGTGGGAAACTGTACGGTCTGGTTCTCATTAAAACCGGTCAGGGTCGGCTCATAGAATCCCACACCCATGTCAATGCTTAATTTGGGTTGACCATTAACAATATCATTGCATAATGGCAATATTAAGATAATCAATACATAGATTTGACTCTTCATACAAGGTTCTTAATTTAAGCCCCATGAAACATTTCGGGTGCATATTCATTTTTATTATTTCATTTTCCTTCTCTGGTGTCGTACCAACCGATGTGAAACACATGGTCGTCGACCACCATGGGAGGACAACGGAGTGCTTTGTTGACTCCATGGGCTATCAATATCTCTACTTCATCCCAAAGGATTCTGTCGATATTGATTCAATGAAACTCAAGGATGTCTATTATGTGTATAATGATTTTGATCGAGTCTTTCATTATAGTTGGAGTTTTGAGGAAAATGTAAGAAGAATGCAGAACCGTACGGGAAAGGTCTACACCATCAAGGGAGATACTCTTGATTTCATTGACATTAGTTTCAATAAGGACATGGTAGACCCAGAGATCTTATTGAAAACAGGCCCCGAAAGATCAAAATACATATCCATGTTTGATGTAGAAAGGATCGAGACGGATTTCTCCATCATGACCTATTCAGTAAAAAAGGGATTTTATTATGCTTTCAACTCATTCCTCATCGCTGCAACATTTGACATAGTCAGGCAATGGGATAAAGAAAGGCGAGCAATACCACAGGTCTGGGATCAATACAATGACCTACTACCAATGGTATCCATCCTAGGGATCAACAAAAAACAAGGTACAGGTGTGGCTTACGAGTCTTTAACATCTCTGGTACCTCTTTCGATCCTCATATCGATGGGATATGATGTTTATAAGCAGAAGAACAAATTTTATTTCACGCCTATCTATGAAGAAAGAAAATTTGGACGCAACATGTACGTCTTTTCTCTTAAACACATCTTCAAAACACAATTTCAGAGTATTATTTTTAAACTTGAAAAAACAAAATTTGGAAGTAAGGTCGTTGGATGGTTTCGCTAAAAAGTAATGTAAATTCTGGCCATGCATAAAGAATTAAATATTTTTCTTTTTCATACTACGCTGATATTCTGCCTAGTAGGCTATTCTTGCACAGAGGATCCCATAACGATTCCTGAGCCTGACACTTCGCCTCCTCAGGCCATTGTATTATACCCCATTGATGGCGAATCAGTATCTGGAGAGGTCATCGTTCAGGTTCGTGCTGTTGATAATGATAAAGTTGATTCAGTCCAATTCTTGATCAATCAGAAAAGAGTATTTACAGATTCAAGCCAGACCGACGACATATTCAAATTCACTTGGGATACAGAAAGTACGATCATGGTTGATGGTGGTCTGGTAAAATTATATGCAGAAGATGAATTTCATTACATATCCGCAATTGCATACGACCCCATTGGCAATAGTTATGCGTCTGTACCAACTCGCAGCAAAATTGACAATATTGATAATGAGCCACCTAATGCATTCTTTCTAAGTCCCTTTGCAGGGCAATATGTGAGCGATGTCGTGAACATTGAGGTCATTGCCACAGATAATGATAGTATTCAGTATGTAAGTTACTTTATCAATAACATCCTTCAGGGCTATGTTCAGGAGACTCCCTATGTCTTTCCATGGAATACGAACCTCGTTGAAAGTGGTAACTACTATTCACTGCATGCTAATGTCAAAGATTTAAATAATAATACTACTACGATCGCACCGATCAGCGTTTTCGTGGACAATGGCATTGAGAATGACATTACCCCACCTACTGGATCTATCGTAAGTCCTCCTGCTGGACTGACAGTCAGTGGGGATGTCCAAATAATTATCAGCGCAAACGATAACCGTGCCATGGATGAAGTTGCGCTTTCCATTGATGGGACCTACATCACGACCATTGAACAAGCCCCATATTTTTATATTTGGGACACGACCCTAGAACAAGAGGATACCGAACATACAATTAGTGTGGTTCTCATTGACCTTGCTGGAAATGAGGCTCCTCTAAATCCAATATCAGTAATGGTAGATAATAATCCACCGTTGGATGAAGAACCACCAAATGTAATGATCATTGATCCTGTTGCAGGTCAGGAAGTAAGTGGAATGGTCAATATCGAAGTCATTGCAACAGATGACACGGGCATCGACTACATAGAATATTTCATAGATGGATTATCTCAAGCGATCGATAGCATATCACCTTACATCTATGATTGGGATTCTGAAACCGTTGAAGATGATCTCGAACATGTCATTGCCGTTGTAGGATTTGACATCCAAGGTAATTCCACCCTAGCAACCCCCATAGCAGTATTCATAGATAATTTTGATAATGTAGTTCCTACAGGGCAAATTCAAAATCCAATACCAGGTCAAACTGTAGATGGCACTGTTACGATCGAGATCACAGCCCATGACAACGTAGGAGTGGCCAATGTTGAACTTTCAATAGATGGCATACCCAGAGATACGCTGAATGATCATCCCTATACATATGAATGGGATACAACTCAGGAGACCGATGACCAAGACCACGTGATCAGTGCATTGGTATCGGATACAACTGGTAACATAGGTTTCATTAATCCGGTGAGTGTGATCGTTGATAACGAAATTAATGACAATACACCACCAACAGGCGTTATATCAAATCCTCTATCAGGCCAGACTGTCAATGGAACGGTTAATTTCACAGTGTTGGCGCAGGATGATCATGGCATATCTGATGTCTCTTTTTTCATTGATGGGGTCAATGTCTCTAATGACTCCAGTTATCCCTACTCCCATGAATGGGATACGACAACCTTGGAAAATAACAGTGAACACACTCTATCAGCTACTGTGACCGATGATGCAGGACACACCACCATAGTTCAACCTATTTTAGTAACGGTAGTAAACGAATGAATAGAATAAAACACTACTTTCTGATAATGCCAATGCTATTTTTGAGTTGCGAAGGGCCGATCTTCGATGTGCCTGCAGATCAGGATTCGACTCCACCAACTCTTACCATCACTTTCCCTGCAGATCAATCTGTATTGTCTGACTCTGTATTGATCAGTGCATATGCATTTGATAATGTTGGACTGGAATCAGTAACCCTTTATCTTAATGATTCAGTTGTACATGAGAGTACGGATGGCCCATATGAATACGCTTGGTCAACTCTCAACAGCGCTGAGGATGAATTTCATACCATCAGAGCAAAAGCAAAAGACCTTGCTGGAAATTTAAATTATACAAACACCATACAAGTACTTGTTGACAATCAAGACAACATAAATCCCACAGGTGCATTGATATTTCCATTTACTGGCCAGACCTTAGCCGGTGAAGTAACTATCATAATTGAAGCCAACGATAATGATGGTGTCTCCTTTGTCTCACTATACATAGATGGTGATTCGATCACTACCTACCAGGAGCCTCCATATAGATACGACTGGAATACTCTTGAAGAAATGGATGATGTCATACACACTATTCACGCATATGTCCAAGATAATACGGGTAACCAAATAACCATAGGTCCGATAAATGTAACAATTGATAATTATGAGGCTGATGATAATATTGCACCAACAGGAACGATCATTAGTCCGGCATCTGCCTCTACTGTATCTGGTACCATTGACATAGAGGTCAATGCATACGATAATGTTAGGATGGGATACGTTGATTTCATCATTGATGGCTCTGCAGTGTCACATGACACAATACCACCATATTCATACTCATGGAATACTCTGAATGAGGCAGAAGATACCGACCATGTCATCAATGTAAATTTGGCCGATTCTGCAGGGAATACCACATCATTGTTTCCTGTTACCGTATTTGTAAATAATGTTACAGAGCCGGACATGACACCGCCGAGTATTGTCATATATGACCCAGCAGCAAACCAGACCGTATCTGGGACCATAACTTTCATGACCATTGCCACAGATGATGTTGGGATAGATAGAGTTGAGTTCCATCATGATTATGCCTTGGAACATACAGTTACATCTTATCCATACACCTATGATTGGAATACCACCTTAATGGATGATGATACTGAGCATGTTTGGCACGCAAAGGCTTTTGATACAAGTGGCAATGAAACTCAGACCCAACCGATGATATTATTAGTTGACAACGTTGACAATATCCCACCCACAGGATTCATTCTATATCCTTATGCAGGTCAAACTGTGAGTGGCCTGATCGAGATACAAGTATCAGCATCAGATAATGTTGGCATCGCTCAAGTTGAATTCTATGTGAATGGAAATTCCTTATCTACTGATACCCAAGCCCCCTATTCTCATGAATGGGATACAAATAATTCCGAAGAAGATGAGGAACATGTGATCTATGCAAGCATAACTGATCTTGAAGGTAACATGACTGACATACCCTCAATCTCAGTTATTGTTGATAATGATGATGCTCCTGAGAATGATGTCACCCCTCCTGTTGTTGCGATCCTAACACCAGTATCAAGCCAGACAGTAAGTGACACGGTCAACATAACTGGTTTCGCTGATGATAACCATGAGATAGCACAGGTCAACTTTTATATCAACGACCAACTAATCGCAACAGTCTCTGATTCACCATACACTGCACAATGGAATACATATGAAGAACCCAATAACTCTGAACACATAATCCAAATGACAGCACAAGACCCATCTGGGAATCAATCTACTGCCCAACCGGTATTTGTAACGGTTTTTAATGAATACTTGGGTGAGATAAGTAATCTTACACTTTTAGCAAGTGAGAATACCATATCTCTAAGTTGGGATGCGCCTAATGACGCAGAATCATATAAAATTTACAGAGATGGGGTGTTCTTAATTGAGACATCTCAGCAAACATACGATGATCTAGTTTCTCCAGGCACAGAATATTGCTATGCAATATCAGCTGTCAACAGCGTTAATCTCGAAGGCCCACAATCATCAGCGGAATGCGAGACCTCTCTTTACCCTCCTTCGCCAATCCTTTCCATGAGCATTGATGGTTCACTGGCTAGTCTTACTTGGTCATCGGTTACAACCGCTGATGCTTACAGACTTTATCAGGATGAAGTATTCATAATAGAACTTGAGAGTCTCAACCATACCATAGATATTGGTACTGGAACCAATACTTGCTTTAAGGTTACTTCTGTTAACTCTCATGGAACCGAGAGTCTTTTTTCAAATGAGGAATGCGGAGAAGGCTCCTAAGGAAAAAGCGAAACTCCATCGCAAGATGTCACATCATGCGTCAAAATAATGGACTCGTAATTTTCAGAATCAAAAACAATGGAACCTGTAGCTGGTTCTGAAAGATCGATCATGCAAAACTCTGGTGCAACCGTATTCGCATAGGTTACAGTATCAGAAGTAAGGCTATCATCTGACATTTCAACGACCGAATAAGTATAATACATCCACCCTGTACCGGTCCATTCGTTGGAATCTAGGACCATTTCTGTAAAATCCATTATGCCAGCAGTATCACCAATTGAGTCAAGAGGCATGTCTAATGTTAATCTAAATACCTCGGGTGTTGTATAAGTACGAGGATCAACACAAAGATCAAGGGAGTCATATCCTCCTAAACTCCAATTACCACCAGGTTTATAACAATAAACATAGATGGAGTCAGAGAATTCTCCAATATTTGCTGATCGATCCTCGGCCCTGATCTTGTAATAGATGTTCTCAAGCCAAATAACTGAAGTATCATTAAACACGGTATATCCACCTGATACTTTCCCCAAAGATTCAAAAGATGTGCCATCTCCAAGAGATCTAAAGACATGGTATTCAGATACCTCATCATCAGGAGGTTCTTCCCAGGAGAGACGAACCATGGGCCTATCATCTGCCGTGGAAAAATACCCTCGAAGATTGGCTGGTGAATTTGGTGGTTCTTCATCAAAAATTTCTGAACAACTTCCAAATAGAATAATTACTAAAATATTTGTAATTCTTTTCATGTCATAGATTAGATGTAAACAAATAAAATAAAAAGCCCCATTAAAGGGGCTTTTTCTTGAGCGAGAGACGAGATTCGAACTCGCGACCCTCACGTTGGCAACGTGATGCTCTACCAGCTGAGCTACTCTCGCATTAATGCTTCTGGTGGACTCTATGTTGAGTTTGAAATTATAGAATGAATGTTCTCATCACAAAGAGGATTTTGGATAAAATTCCAGCAACCTTCTTTTGGACTGATAAACGATGTAACATGCCCCAAGGAAAAGGAAATTCTCTATTATTTTAGACAACCCGACCATCTCACCATCTTTCAAGCCACATCCACAGTCTATGTTATATCCTCTTAAAATGGCCTGAGATATCAAAATAATGAACAACGATAGTAGGCCTCCACAAATTAGTACATTCCCATTGATGCATACTCCGAATACAATTCCTAGGCCAATGACCAACTCGAGCCAAGGCAGGATTATTGCAACGGTATTCTCTAGTCCAAACGGAACCACATTATAATTTGATATGTCACGTGCAAATTTTGAGGGATCCAAGATCTTGTCATGACTGGCATAAATAAATATTAAACCAAGGAGCACTCTAATGATCAGTACCAATAGAGGATGAATTTTATTCATCGTATTCAACATCAAGTCCTGCTTCTTTCCAAGTCTTCCAACCACCTTTGAAGACTAGAATATTATTAAATCCTAGATCTTGTAATTCATAAGCAAGATCTTCACTTGAGCCACAATCGTCGTCACTGCAGTAGATCACAAAACTCTTGTCAAAACCGACCAAAGATTCAATTTCTTCGGACAATGCTTCCGTGTCATCGTTAGCAATTGCACCAGGTATGAACCCATCCTCGAGATATTCTTCTGCCCTTGCATCAATAAATAATGTTCCCTTCCAATGTAAAACCTTCGCAACACCCAGATCTATCTCTCTAATACTTGGTTCATCAACAATTTGTTCAATGGCAGTTGCTTCATCAACCTTCTTGATGGGTTTTGCTATCCAAGGAATTCCATTTTCTCTTATTCCATTGTATGTCGCACCAAGTAGAATAGATGTTGCAATGATGTAAGTTACCTGCTGCTGGTAATTCAAATCTATAAGGCGATCTTAGTGGTTATGACCTTCATGGGGATCGTGCTTCTTCTTTTTGGTCTTTTGAGAAGATTCTGGCCTCTTTGGTTTTTTAGGACCCAGCGCGTTGCATTTTTGAACTGATGAGTTCACAAATGCTAAGATGTCTTCATCATCCTGTACCTTTTTATTGAGGGGAACAGTCTGAAACTTGATCGTATTGACTGCGGATGCGATCACTGCCTCTGATTCTTTTATATCTTCTCTATATTTCTTGATGAGATTAAGAACATTTTTCTGATTCTCATAGATTGACTCAAGAGATTTATCAGGATTCTTCTTCTGCAACTTATCAAATCTTTTCTTAATGGATTTGATATTTTTCTGTTCAGCCGACACATCTACAAATGGTGTATTTTTTTCCTTTACATCAACCGTCAGAGACAGGAGATACTTCCCCTGTTTTCCACATGAGTACAAATAGGGACCATTCTCTTTTTGTGGACTATTTGATCTAGACATGTTAGTACTACCACTCGTAATGATAAAATCAACGTCTGGCATCCTTTCAACCAATCCAGATTGCGAGCCTCTACTTGCATTGATGAGTGCGACAACGATATCTACCTCATCTTCTATCTGCGCAGCATAACGGTTGCAAGACTCAACAAAATCTTCAGCAGCGATCGATAGACAAGTATCAGGTAGAAGATCTGTTGCGCCCAAAACACCTATTTTCATTTCTCCTCTCTCCAAAATGGCATAGGGTTTGAAGATCAGTTCGTTTGTCTCCGGATACTTTAGGTTGGATGATATGAATGGAATATCAGTTTTTGTTGACATGTTCTTTAAAAAAGATAGACCATTAAGGACTTCATAGTGTCCTACATTGATCGCATCACATCCGATCTTCTGATACCCTTCAATAATGGCTTGGGCACGGAAGGCCTCAGAATTTTTGTTAGCAGCATTTAGTTTCTTTGTGCTAAATAATAGATCACCAGCATCAAGTATGACCGGTTCAATACCTGCTGCTTTCATTTCCTTAATTTTGACTGATTTTCTGGACAGACCGCCCAGTGGATTTTTCTTTCAGCCACAAGGGTCCAACTGCCCATGTACGGATCCGGAGAGCACCATTGTAATTGACCCATGTCCTGAGGCTTTTGAGCATGACCATGAGGCCAGCATCATGGTCAAAAGTAAAATGGAGTGCTTAAATATTGATCTCATGTCTTTTTATCCACCGCTAAGTTTAGCATCATATCCCTTATCAATAAAAATCTTCTGAATAATGTCACGTTTATTTCCTTGGATCAATATTTCGTTATTCTTATAAGAGCCACCCGTGCCACATTTCTTTTTTAATTCTTTGGCTAATCTATTCATGGTCTCATCATCATGGGTCAAACCCTTAACAACAGTCACGATCTTACCTCCACCTTTTCTATCAAGATGCAGCCTTACTTTTTGATCTGCATGATTTACATTTTTCAGATTTTGGTCCTGCTGTAATTCAACGGCTTCTTTATCAGTTGAATAAACAATGTTTGAATTTGGCATTTTAGTGATTGAACAAATATATTTAAAAAATGTTCCCTTATGGAACGTGGAAAAATACTAATTTTTTTAGTCAATAACACTTTATCAATATTAGATTGATGTAAGTTAACATGATACGATCAATGAAACATGCATGCCAATATTCTCTTTGCATCCTTTTGACCACAATGAGTGCCCAATCTGATGGGAAATTAAGTGGGAGTATTTTCGAGACTGGTCTTTATTTTGATAAAATACATCTAGATTGGAAACCCATCGATAAAAATTTTGATCTTCACACCCTTGACATCGATGAACTACGATTTTCATTTTCTGACATGGAGATCACTCAAATTGAAAATAAAAAACTTAAAACCGCAAGTCTAACTTTTAAAGGACCCGCCATATCACTAAAAGGACTAACGGTTAATTCAAACATCAGATCGACCAATTGGATAACAGAAGAAAAGATCAGGAGATTAAAAAATAGGGAAAGCATTCCAAAAAAAGCCATTGAGTTGATAGCAAATGCCATAGATCTTTTTATTGTAGATCATGATACTCTACCAAAAGAGATCAATGAAATTATCATAAAAAATTACATATCCATGAGTACACCTCCACTTAATGATTATGCCTGGTCATACTCATTAAATTTACCCGAGGAGATCGTTGCTAAACCCACTCAGATAAACCTGCTTCCGGATAGAAATGCGATCATTTACGACTGGAGTTCTAGGTCCTTCCAAATAGATCCAATAAACGATTCTCTTTTTATGACTCCATTAGTGGATTGGAAATATGTATTTAACATAGAAGACATTTCTCAAGCATTCGCCTCGAACATGCATCTCAAGATCAAACCTGATTCTTTGGAATTTGAATTAATGATCAAACGTGGACATTTCAATATCTCTGGCAGCTCATTAACATCAATGCCCAATGACCTACTTGATGATCGATCAAGCATATCATTGCCTAACCTAAGATTAGAGACCAAAGATATTGCATTGAGCGGGACACTTGGTGACATGCCTACCATACACAGAGGCAATGGTAATTTTCGAATTCGTAATTTTGAGATCAAAATACCTGATGATCTAAAGGAAGAACCAGAGATCCAGTCTATGCTGGAGACCATGGGGATCTGGAACAATTCCATCATGGTTAGATTATTTGAATTTGAACTAAGCATGATCAACCAGTTTACAGGCGATATCGAATTAAAATTCCATACTCCATTCATGAAGATATCCATCCTTGGTGATTTCAGCATAAGACAAGGAAAAGCATATCCAGAGATCAAACTACATAATACTCTTTTGAAAATTCATCCTATTTCACTTGGAATTAGAAAATGGATAAAAAATTGGGAGAAAGAGAATGGAAAAAAATTAACAAGGCAGGGCGCAACAATCGTCTTAATGATCGATGGGCCTATTGAAAACCCTTTGATAAAGGGATATTAGGGCATTATTTACTGAATTTTAATAACCAATCATATATATCATCATTTTCATATGTTTCAGTCCATGAATCATGGTCTACACCAGCGTATACTGTTAAAAATACATTTTCATTCACCGATCTTAAACTTTGATATATTGAAATGGAATTGTCTAATGGTATCACATCATCACGATCACCATGGAAGATCCACATGGGTAATTTATTGAGTCTCTGGATCTTTTCAAGATCTGCGCCACCACAAATAGGGATAATGGCTGAAAAAAGTTCTGGGTCCTTGATTGCGATCGCAAGAGTTCCTAGCCCTCCCATGCTTAGTCCAGTTCCATAAACTCTTTTAGGGTCTACCCTTGTATCTTTCATCACAGTTTTCACCAATGAGATCAAGGTTGATACATATTCTGGTTTATCCCAATATCCATCATTGGGACATTGGGGGGCTACAGAGATGAAAGGAAAGGAACGCCCTTCATTAATCAGTTTAGGTATGCCGTGTATTTTAAGGTTTTCAAGGTCATCTCCTCTCTCGCCTGCCCCATGTAAAAATAATACCAAAGGAAATACCTGTTCAGACTGATCATATTCATTAGGCAGATATAGTAGATAATTAAGATCTTGTTCGATATTATTTTGGGCATGATATACCAGAGAGTGTTCTAACATTGGATCTTGTCCTAAAAGATGATCATAGATAAACAATAATAGCAGTACATATTTCAATTCAGTGTTGTACAGTTTTGGAGAAAAGATGAATAACCAATACTCCTGAAATTATCAAGGAGATGCCAAGAATGGCTGGAACATCCAGTTGTTGATCAAATAAAAAAAGACCAACAATTGAAATGAGGACTATACCCACACCAGACCATATGGCATAACTGACACCAATGGGTATTATTTTTAGTACAAGAGAAAGAAAATAGAATGATACACCATATCCAATAATGCAAAGGGTACTTGGTATTAATTTGGTAAATCCATCTGAGAGTTTTAGCATGCTGGTTCCCATTACTTCAGACATGATGGCGATCATTAGATAGAAATATCCCATTATTTAAGCATGACTATTTTTATCGTTTTGGAATAGTCTGTGGTAGATAAATTAAGATAATAGACTCCAGTTCCTAGCATCCTACCATTCTGATCCTTCCCATCCCAAATTATGTCCTTCTCACCTAGTGCATGGTCACTACCATGGAATGTTCTCACCTTCCGACCTAAAATATCGGATATGGTTATCTCAACCTTTGCTTTATATGGAAAAGAGTATGTTGCTTTTATATAGGGATTAAATGGATTAGGATATGCGCTAATTAATCCATGATCTGTTTCCATTAGATGTTCTTTTATGTTTACCTCTCCACAGCTAGATGTGTCCTGTTCTCCTTCATAACCATCAATACAAAATGGATAAGGAGCACAAATATTATTATTTGAGATATTAAAACTTGCTTGCTCCTCCCATTCCAAATTAAGAGCACACAACTCATCAGGAAGATTTCCAGACAGGTCATTATTCTGGAGTCTCAACCTTTCCAAGTTATTTAGATTATATATGTTTGATCCCAATTCACCAGTTAGTCCATTATTATTCAAATAAAGATGAACAAGTTCTGTAAGCCCAAATAATTCAGTTGGTATGTTTCCATTAAATTGATTGTGGTGCAGATAAAGTTTATTTAGCATTACCATGTTTCCAATTTCAGATGGGATCTCTCCAGACAGATCATTATTGAATACATTCATGTATTCAAGATTAGTAAGGTTACCTATTGAGTTAGGTAATGTCCCAGTAAATGCATTGGTATATAGTTTTAGTTCGACCAGACTACTAAGATCACCAATGCTAGATGGTATCACACCACTCAATTGGTTATTGGATAAATTTAGATACTGTAGATTTTCAAGATTTCCGATCTCCGAAGGAAGATATCCCACTATTTCATTATAGGAAAGGTCCATGGAGACCAAGTTTGTAAAATATCCAATATTGGGCGAAATAGAGCCTGATAGACCAGAATTTGGTAAGATAAGTTCTGTTATCTCTTCTGCATAGTATAGCGTATCAAATAATTCATGAACACCTGGACATTCAACTACATCTTGATATCCAGTGTTAGACTCGATGCAGTCCGGATAAGGGGGGCAAAAAGAATTACCTTCTATGTTAAAACTATAAGGATTTCCAAAATTCAATCCTAGTTCGCATATGGACTCGGGAATCGGGCCAAAGAAGAGATTGTTTTGAAGTAATAGATAATCAATACTAACCATCCCACTTATCTCTGAGGGAATAGTGCCAATGAATTCATTATCATTAGCATTAAACTCAGAGAGATATGGTAATTGGCCAAGTTCAATGGGTAACTCTCCATCAAGTTGATTATTATCGATGCTTAGTTCAACTAGACTGGTCATGTTTCCTATTGTCGATGGTATGCTGCCATTTAACTCATTATGTGATAGCTCAAGAATCATGACATTGGTTAGGTTACCCAACTCATCCGGGATGTTTCCCGTTAAAAAGTTATGACTAAGATTCAACCCCATCAGAGTTTCAATATTACCTAATTCTTCAGGTATGGTCCCTTCTATCTCATTATTAGACAAATCCAAGAACATCAAATTTGATAGTTGTGAGATCTCCATTGGGATGGTACCAGTAAGTTGTTGTCCGGATAGATTTAATTCATAGGTGAGATCCATCTCATAGCATTCATCCCAGATCTGTACCTCTCCATCATCACACTGAGCGATGGCTAGATTGGTGAAAATACACATGATCAATAATATTTTTAGTTTTACCATGACATAAATTACAAATGATATGACAGTTAACTTAGACCCATATTCAATACATGTTCCCTTGAAAATCAATCAATTGTCAATTCCTCTGCTATTGGCAATATTGGGTCTGCTTTTTTTTGATTATTCTCATATTCCCTTATCAGAATGGCATATAATATTACACCTATCGCATAGAGAAAAGCTGTGATGAGAAATATTTCAAAATATTTGAACTCCAATATCCTCAGCCACTCAAATATCTTCGCACTAATGAACCACGATGCGCTCCAAAGGCTTGAGCTTAATGCACTGATCAACTCTTGATTATTCTTTCCAACATAATTCATCATTAATTCATTAGATGCCGGATGTGCCATGTGCATCAGAGGCTGTCGCAGGACATATGCTGCAACTGCTATTGTGACAGCATAACCATAGGATGAATAAACCTCTGTCAAAGACATGACAATCAAACAAATGATGGCCAAACTTTGAACCACAACGATTGTCATCCAATATCCATATCTCTTCCTCAAAGTTGGTACTAGCAAAGAGAACATGAAGACCAACATGGCCGTAAAACTTCCTAAGATACTATAATCACTTGATGAAAATCCAAAAATTGAATTAAAAAATAGATTTACAAATGGTATGGTCAAACCTGCACCGATGGATATCAATACCAAAGGAGATATTGCCTTGAAAATCAGTTTCCAATCATAAAATTCTTTAAGAGAAAAAATATCATTTCCATGATCACCAGTTTGTTGCCCATCCTCTTCAATGCCCATTACAAATGATAATGAGCACATACCGATAATGGTTATGATCCAGAGTATGCTGTGCTCATCGAATGATATATTCAGGCCAAATAAATCGATGAATGATACCCAATCCAATGTACTGATCAGGATCCCAGAGACTATAGTCGATAACGACCAAGTTGCAGCACTCAATGATAATGCTTCCGTACTATTTTCTGGCGTAGTATTTCTAATAATAAACGGCAGGGAACACACCCTCATGAGCATCATGCCTATCCCCCAAGATAAAAACGATAACTGAATCAAAGGTGTAATTGAGAAATGGATGGACTCAATGATCATTGCGCTTGTTAGAGGAACAATGATCGCAGCAACCTTAAAAAATGGTCTTAGTCTCCTTCCTCTAATGTAGATACCTAGTGGCAATGCAAAGGCCAAGGCACCAACAAATCTCAATGAATTAAAAGATGCTATTTCTGGGTCTGTAAATCCCTGTTTTCGGAGATAGATATTCAGTATGAGAATGAATGCCACATGTATCAGACTCAAATTGAATTCCAATAAGAAGAGAAGATGAATGTTCCTTGGCAGATTCACATAACTGTGAAAGATATTTTTTAACATTGAATATCAGTCTTTAATCAAACTGCAAATAATAAGATCTTCTTAAGGAATCCGATCAAGAAGAATGCTATGATCGGAGACATGTCAAAACCGCCAGTATAAACAGGGAGATTCGCTCTTATTGGACCTAAAATGGATTCTGTGATGGCATGGAGCATGGAAACATATTGTCCACGTGGATCATGAGGAAACCAACTTAGGATCGCCCTAATAACAATCAATATCTGGAGGATGGAAAAAACATTGCTTATGATAAATCTTAGGAAGTAGCCCATTACAATCCTTACTTTTCATGTGATTTCAACAAAACAATTTACCCTACATCATTAAAAGAAAAACATACTATAATGCTAACCAAATTAATAAGTATCACAAATTGAGTAGATTTGAATTATTAATTATTATGGATGCATGATTTGAATAGTCTAGACTACATTTTTCTCATAGGTGACTTTTTTGTGGCAATTTCCCTAGTAATAGGGTTCAGCTTTTGTTATCAAAAAGGCATCATCAATAAAACATATCATACCATGTTCTGGGTTGGATGCTTAATTGGGTCAACCTGGGAGTTTACTTTCTTATACCTGGGACCTGAATTTGTTCATTCTGTCAAGGAATGGCCATGGGGGCTCGGTGGATGGCCACGTAAGGTCAGTCACTCCCTATGGGATGGAGGACTTTTCATGGTTGGGGTCTTCATATGCGAGAAATATCTAAGAGGCCCATTGTTCAAACGATTTTCATCTAAGGAACTCTCCATATTCCTTTCCTGGGGCATATTTCAAGAATTACTTGTTGAATATCTCTTTAATGGGAGAGTATGGATCTATGAACCACTTCCCTGGAATCCAGTGATCATTCCAACCATTCCAGGTTCAGCACAACTTTCCCCAGGATATACTCTCATACCACAGGCTGTGTGGGTGATCGCACCAATTATATTTTATGTTATTTTCTTGAAAGTTGCTGAAAAGCATGAACAGGACTGATCAAATACTGTTTGCTAGAGCTCCCATTGGATCCCAAGGATCAAGATGAATTGCCTCCTCATTAAGAAAAAGATCAAGCAATTCTTCTGATATGCAGTCCTTATGTACAACTACCTCATAATTATACTCATCAAACCATTTGTCTGTCATGATATGATACCCTTTATCTCCACCTTTATTGCCCCAACTATTTTCTACCCTCCACTTTTCGGGTTCATTCTTTGAGTTAAGATCAACTCCTGTAAATAGCATGGCATGGGTCATTTGGCTGTCACCATACTCCAAACGTGCTGCCTTGTTCATGCCAAATTTGAGATCATAAAAGGAGTCATAATCAAAAAGGTCAATGTCCATTACCCCAAGATTCCGATGAAAATGTTTGCTGACATCACAACCAAACCAAACAGGTTGATCATTCTTGAGTGAATTGATGGCTGCATCTTTCATTACCTGGCTTTCTACATTGAGATATCGTATAGGCTTGCCTTCAGCAACATTTCCCAAATAATCTACGGTATAGATCTTATTGTATGCCTTATCTGACATGGGACAGTTAATCAAGCAAACATAGTCATCAAGATTCAAACTTACATGGTCCCTATAAAACGAATTTGGGGTCATGTCTTCAAATCGCATGAAGTTCTTTTTCTTGTCTCTTGCCTGCCAACTAAAAGAGGTTGGCGGCGTACCCAAATGTATGGTAAGCATCTTATAGACCTCTTCTAGCATATTGGTCTTCTGGGCCTGGACATCTTTGGGACTTGAACCATCGTGAATGGATTCCCTTAGAATTTTAGCATTCTCTCGTAATTTTCTTGTAATCAAACGATTCATGTATCGTGAATTACTTGAAGAATATGATTCTGGCATCTCTGATTGTGGTACCACACCATATTTATTGACCAAATTGACCCACATGTCCCACTGACCACCATCTTGTATTGGGTTGGATAATAGGTGCATCATCAGTCTGCTATTCCAATTTTCTCCTGACGTATCAATGATCGATTCTAGAAAATAGTTGGATTTTTCTAACTTATCCCAAAACATGAAATAACTTTGTGAAAATTGAAAATCTTTTAAAGAATATTTCCTACCAAGGTGGATCCGGAAAAGATTCAGGCCAGCAAATCCCCAACAACGCCCGCTTGATTTCTGATTCGTCGTAGGCATTTCGCCGGAGACCACATCTGAGAATGAATGATCGATCTTTCTAAAATGATCCCAATCCATGGCAACTTCGATCAGGTTATTTCGAAAAGTTGCATTACGGACTGACCTGACATGATTATCTGAACTCACTGAATTATTAAATGCTTCTATTGTACTTTTTTCTATTGGGTTTTTCATGATCTTGATTTTTTTATTAATAACTGCGTTCTATTTTAAAACATTATTTATTATTATATCCCATCTATTAGACAAGCCTTGTATTCTTGGCCATGTGCTCAAATTATTTTACAAGCAGCATCTTACCTGTCCTCACCTCAGAACCAGTCTCTATGGTGTAAAAATAAAGCCCTGTTCCAATAGACTGACCAGTGCCATTGGTGGTATTCCATTGGACTGAGTTGGGTCCTGCTTCTTGGAACCCTTCAAAAAGAGTCTCCACCATTCTACCCATCAAGTCATGGACCACGATCTTCACAGTACTATTTTTCAATAGATCGTAATGTATTTTTGTCACGGGATTAAATGGATTTGGGGAATTATCCAAACCATTAATCATGGCAGTTCGCAAGGATCCTGTATCAACTAGATCAGGCCGATCAAAGATCACATGCCTCACATGTTTTTTTGCATACGAATGTTTCAATGGTGTCACGATGACATCAAGATTAGAATATGGTGTCTTCCTAACTTGACCAGATGATAGGCAATCTAATCGAAACTCTAACTCAGTTCCAGCATCAATGGTCACTGTACCAGTTAACGGCTGAATCCAACCCCTATCATCCTTGATCTTATAATAATAAGGTTGTGTGTAACCACTTTCATTTTTGATTGAAACCACGAACTCTCCACTTGTATCAAGAAGAATCCCATTAATCTCATTATCGTATGTGTTAATGGATGAGAATGGACTAACAATGATAGAAAATGCATCAGGATGAATGGAAGGGATCCTAAATGCCCTGTACCAAGCATAGTAAGATGGTACATTTAATTTCCACACTACCTCTTGTTCATTTGTCATCTCAATTATGGTTGGATTATTAGCCCCACCAAACGAGTTCCCTCTAGTATAGATCAACCGATTATTATTATCTAGTACTTGGATGCTTCCACCAGCACGTCCATAAAGATTTGTCGGTAGACTATAAGACCATATCATGTTACATGCAGTATCACCAACCACTTCAAATTCAATTGCGCGAGATATTCTAAGACCATGGTCAAAAACATGGTTACTGATGTTACCATTATCAAACAGAGTAAAATTGCCATTTTCAATTCTCTGGATATGGTGTTGAAAATTGAATAATAGATTATTTCCAATGGATGAATCTCCAGAGGCTATGTAAGGTGAAGGAAGACCAATGTCATAGATGATATCCCCAGATGGATAATCGATCTTCGATATCCGTGATAAATGTCGACTTGAAAGATATATTGAACTATCAACCTCATCAAAGAATATGCTGTTGGAATGGGTCCAATCATATTTCATGTTCATGAACGCATCCCACCACGTATGTCCATGCCTATCATGATCATCCAATGAATAGTGTTCAAAAGGATTCCAACTCCAGATAATGTTATTATCATGGTCAAACTCAATTATCTCTTGAGCGTACCACGGAAACTCATGGGTTGAATCATCAGCAAAAAAACCCATATCTCTAAACTCATCTGTCATTGAGATGTTTGAAGGTATGGGTCCATCTGAAAATATGTTACGAAGAGCAAAAAATGTATTACGGGATGTCTCCCTGAAATCATGTGGGTCCACCTCTTGATTAGAAGACCAAAGAAAATCCATGGCATAATTAACCTTGGATGCCGTGTGGTTTGGAAATAGATGGTCGCTATTTCCATAGAGTGCACCATACTCATCTACATGGTTTATCTTGAAACTATAATCACCATCATTCCATATTTCATTACCATTTTTATCTACTACGACAGTATGTCGACCTGGGTTTGGGCCACCCATCATGGTCAATCCTGGTTGTATTAATGAATCTTGATAATTGGTTATATTTGCATTTCTAAGTTTAGAATTGTTTACAATGAATATTGAAGGTCCTATCCAGACTCCATATGACCCATCATCTGTACACGATCTAACACGCCATTGATATATCTTATTCCATGTTATGTTTGTGGTCTCAATTAAAAGATTGGTTCTTATGCTATCTATCATCACAACTTGATTAGAATTAAGGTCCTCAAGTTCTATTTGATAGAATATTGCATCGGGCTCCTG
>CAYZJY010000024.1:0-23242 GCA_964478995.1 uncultured bacterium | reverse complement strand
CATGAGTACCAACATACCATATCTTTTCGTTATCAAATATAATATCAGGGTCTATGCCAGGTGCACCTTCAATGATATATGGATCAGACCATGGCCCTTCTATCTTTTCTGATGTTATGATGAAATTGATCATTTCAGATGGTTCATCTTCAGATGGACTATAAACATTGGTAGTAATGATATAGAATTTCCCATCATGGTACCTTATCGATGGTGCATGAATGCCTCCATTGTATTGAACATCGGTGAGATTCATTCTACCAGTACATTGTTTTTCACGGTGAAGTCCATAGCCCACCAATTCCCAATTGACAAGATCTTTACTATGGTGAATTGGTAATCCGGGATAATATTCGAAAGAGGAATTGACTATATAGAAATCTTCTCCGACCCTACAAATAGAAGGGTCTGGATAACTACCTTTAATGATAGGGTTCTCATAGTTTAGATCTTGTGCTAAAGCATTCAGGCATAGAATAAAAACAAATGTGAATATATATTTCATTAAATATGCTTTTTGTAAAAAAAGGCTCAAAAGAGCCTTTTTTTACCATTTGTAATGATCAGAATTATTTCAAGAGGGTCATTTTTTTGATTTCTCGAAAATCACTCCCTGCTTCCATCTCATAAAAATAGATACCACTGGTTACTTGCTCACCCATCTGATTTTCACCATTCCAATTGAACTCATACGTTCCCGCATCCATTCTACCTTTTTCAAATGAGAAGATCTTTTGGCCTAAGATGTTATATATGCTAATTCTTACATCTTTGCTAGATGAGATCCCAAACGTAAAGGAGGTAGTAGGATTAAATGGATTTGGATAGTTTTCACTTAAGAAATATTCATCAGGGATCATTTCATCACCAACGCTCGCTAGTGGTATGCAAATGGACTCAGGGTCAAACTCCTCAACGGGTAGGGGAGGGTCCTCGACCTGGAAGGTGTCTTGTGGAAAACTATAGTCTCTCCACCAACAATCGTTATTTGCATTTGCATGATGATAACGCGCTCGAAAGCGACCAAAACCAAAGCCACCACCTTCCTCGATGTATGCGACTTCAGATACATCATGGAAACCCCATGTGTAGGTCATGTGCCATGGGAATGGGCCAACAAAGGACGCATCTGCAGAATAAGTACCATCTCCATTTGCAGTAGCATAGACCTTATAATCATCACCAAGACCTTGTAGGTATTTCAACCATCTATCTTTGAAAGATATGTATACTGAATCCTCTGATGAATCAAAACCTTGTTCAATGGCATCCACCATGTCAACATGAAAACTGAGTGTGACTGTCCTACAGCAGGGTACTACTCCACCAGTAGGGAGATCATAATATCCTGATAGAGGAAGTTCAAGAAGTCCTGTCCCATCATCTGCACCAAGAGTAAAAAATCTGTTACCTCCACCAAATTGCGGAGAGTCTTCCCAACCAATGCCATTATATATATCACCATAGGTTTGGCTTAGAATGTCTACTGATGATGAATCCAGTTCCATGTAATATTTGAATTCAGTCGCAGTACTAGGATATCCTGTCACACTTGTTGCAAGGCTAAAAATGTTTGTACCAGGTGTTCGGGTCATCTCACAGTCTGCTGGTTCATCACAATTCCAACCATTGAATGCACCTCTCACTTGCATTTGGTCGCCCCGAGATACACTAAAAACAGGCATGCCTGTAGGGTCATCCTCATCAAGCCATTCTGTCATGTCAACTGAGAATATGACGGTCTTTGTTATCTCATCCCCAAGATAGGGAATTGTGAAACTTGTTGAACCTGTGACAGAGCCATCCTCTTCAACCGAAAACTCTTGATTTGGCTCACTGATCAAGTTTAATAGCCATATCCCATTGCCACCTTCATCGCAAGAACTATCACATTCAACAGCACCCCACTCATATGAATTGGGTCCGACGACACTATCTAGGACAGTTGTCCAGATACCATCATTGGCGGTCTCATCACCGTTGGTTCCATCATCATACCCTTGGATAAGACTCCAGTTTGAGAATTGACCCTTGAATCGTACATCTTGAAATGAGAGGCCCTCATCTACGACGGTCAAAGTGACATTAGTATAGACAACCTCAACATCAGTAGGAGGTATGTTATCCCAGTATACCCAACTAAGTGTTGTATCTGCGGTGAGGTCTGCTGTCCTATTCCCAATGCTCTCCCAGCCACCAAGTCCATGTTGAAATTTATATGCAACCAATTCACCTTCTGGGTCGAAAGAATATTGTCTTGACCAGAACTCCGTGTCGCCCTCTTGTTCCAGAGGTTCACCATTCCAACTATTCATGTACCCTCCTACAAACATGGTATCACCATCATAACCTATGATCCCTGCTGTACTGACCCTAAACCATACATCAATGCTATCTGTCTCAACATAAGGTGGTGTAGTACCATTTTCCCAAAAGTCTTGGGGGAGATCTGTTTCTCCAGAAACTGTCAAGGATCTATTACCAGTAGATTCCCATGCTTCAGTCCCCAGGTCATCAATGACAACATATTTATATTCATACTCACCATCACTTAGAGTATCACTTGTGAAGACCCAGTAGTCTCCTCCAGCGTTTGACATCTCCCAATCATTGCCTGCCCAACCATTCATTGAGCCACGGATGATCAGGGTCGAACTAGTATCCGTGAATCCTGGAGCGGTGGATGTATTCAAATTAAATGTGACACTTGCACTTGCAGTTGTCGTGACCAATACGATCATCAACAAATTAGTTAACATGTTATGCATTGATTTTTCCTTTGCTACGTTTTGAAAATAATAGGTCATTAATATTCCGAATTTAAAATGAAATTCCCAAACTTATTTGATGAGTATCACCAAGGTGTTTTAGTATCTCAAAGCAATAATTGATGTATAGTTCCTGACTCTTTAGAATAGGAGACCTAATGCCCAGACCATAGGATATCTTACTCTCGCGGTCATCTAGGAATAATGAGTTCACGCCACTTCGAAGGACAAGAAGATCATTCATGAAACCGATCTCAACACCGGCATTGACATGGCTTTTATTATCATTGGGGCTGTTTGAGTCCAATGCCCAAGTCAAACGTGTCGTCTTGCCGATCAATAGGTCATTTGATATGCCAACTCTAAGGACCAGAGGGAGATCGAACTCATCAGTTGATAAATAGCCAGTGACACTTTCATTATTGCCATATATGGTCTCATCTATGTCAACAGCAACTAAGAGATCGTCTCCGGTCATCCTCATTTTTGGTCCAAAATTGCTTATGGATGTACCTAACCTAAAACCATATGGGGTTTTAAAAAGGGTACCAAGGTCAAGTGCGATCCCATTTGCATGGTTGTTTGCTATCTTTTCTTGAATGAACTTACCATTGAGACCTATTGAGAAACGATCGGTGAGATTAAGTGCATAGGTGATTCCAAATGCATGATCGGAGGCGGAAAATGTTTCTCCAGTATCCTCATTCCCATATCTCGTTACCTCCATGTCACCCATGGTCACAGATGTAATGTTCAGACCAAGAACTCTGTTCTTTCCAAATGGAAAAGATACACTGAAATAATCAAATGCGATGTCTGCGATCCAGTTTGAGTGATTGACATAAAATCTACTTAGTCCATTAAAGCCAATTCCTGCTGGATTCCAATACATGGCAGAACCATCATTTGCAACCGCAGTGAATGCTCCACCCATGCCCACTGCCCTAGATCCGATATTGGTAGATAAGAATTTTGCTGCCATCGTACCAGTCTTGTCAACTGCGAACAGTGTAGAACAAATAAGGATTACGAAGATTAATGTTCTAATTATTCTCATTTGATTATGGCCAGTTTTCCAATTTTTTCACCTATTCCCATTGCTTCTACATGGTATACATATATGCCGTATGCTGCAGTGAGATTATCTTTTGTCAAAAGATCCCAAGAACCCGTTCCAAAATCGATCTGTGATGAGTGTTGTATTGTTCTGACCAGTTCACCTGAGATGGTAAATATGCGTATGGTACAATCCTGAGGAAGATTTCTGAATTGGATTTCCCTAGGTCCCCTGCCTGATGTGAATGTATTCTGTCCTTCAAAGGCATTTGTGGCGTAATAGGGGTTGGGGACAACCTTTATCTTTTCCAGATCATTTTTTGCCTCAACACGATCAATATAGGGTGACATTGTAACAAACTCATAGATATCCTCCGTCAAGAATGGTTTTTCTACAATGATGAATGCTGTATCGCCAGGCAGGGGCTCGTTGTATATGAGTTCTGGATCATCTGGATGCAAATTAAAATAAAATGCCCAAGAGGGTTGAGGATTACCTTCGCCATCCTCATAGTCCATGAAAACGATCCAGTCACTTTCTCTTTCACCATCGGCATTGAAATTCCCATCAGGATCACCCATCGGTATCACATCAATGAAACCGATGGGTATCTTCACCCAGTCCACTGCGTCATTTCCGGTGAGGGTTTCTCTGCGCTCGACAAAGAAATTAACAGGTTTTCCTTCATATAGATAGCCGGGGAAACAGTTGGTGGTATTGGGTAGATACCTCATGCATAGGTCAATGGTCGAATCAGACTGTTCCTCAGTAAAAATTATTCGATAATCATAGGGCAATTGTGTGCCAACCACATTGAAGGTTGCATATCTGAAAAAGTTAAAAGACCAGAGACTGTCCCTTGACCATTTGGAACTTTCCTCATTGAATCGAAGTTCTTTGATATTATTGAATGCTAATCTAAATCCATCTACCACAGGTCCATCACTTATTTTCAGTTCATGATCATCATTGATCAGGGTATCTGGAGAATCTGGGTATGTGACATCTACCAGAAAATAGGATCTTGTCGTGATCGTATCATAACCGGCCGGTCCCTGTTGATTGGCAAGTATGGTATCAGCAAATGTGATCTGATATTTATGCTCATTTTTGATCTCCATGGGGTTGATGATCTCGTAATAGATCTTGCCACTGGATGTACCACTTACATGATCAATAGTGTCTCCTGAGAATGTTGCATCATTATACCCTGCAGAAGGTGGAGAGGGAATCACCTCTACCACATTAGGGCCTAGTTCTATTTCACCTGTCAAGGAATTAACCCTCAATCTCATGGGTGAGTCACTGGGAATGATGTCATTCGAGAGATCTCCACCATAATCATATGACACAACGGCATAATAGTATCGTTGTCCATTTACAACGTTATTATCAACATAGGAATGTTGGAGTCCTGTATCGTCTCCAAGATAGAATTTGACACCATTCAGATCTATTGGATGCCATCCTGATTTGCCATTCACAAGATCCCATTGTGCACTCACGCCATTTTGAACATAGGGTTCCAAGAAGGTCAGGTTCCCTTCTCCATCTGTTATGGTATAGGCATCATTGAATTCAAAATCGGTCGATCGATATATCTTATATCCTTCAAAATCATAGAGGTCGACATTATTTGTTATCTCCCCCATGTATCGATCCTTTGATTGTTCAGCATGCGTATCCCAATATAGTGTGATAGAACCATCACTGGAGACTGCAGTCACATTTGGAGGGTCTGGAGCCTTGGCAAATTGATAATCATAGTCGTAGGTCGTTTGAGCTACTTCCTTGTTCCTTAATGCATCTGCAACATCATTGCCCATTGCAACTGACATTGCGATCCGTTCTGTCTGACCCGATCTTAAGGGAAAGAAACCAGAGGTCACAAAGAGATCGTAATCTCCAGGTGGTTGTCCACCTGCAGGCGGTTGCCAATAACTTCCAGGAGTCATGTAGAACAACCACAAATAGCCATCACTGGATATTGGGATCGATCCAGCAGGATCGTAACCTACGGCAGTGAGACCCATCTGATCTGATTCAGCAACATCAGTCTTATCAATGTTCGGTTCCCCTGGAAAGCCGGTTCCAGATCCTGATGTGGGCATTAGATCACCAGTTCCAGCCTCAATTCCACCAGATTCGTCACCATTGATCCCAACATCATCTGATGGTTCCCAATCACCATCATTATCAATGAAATCGTCTCTTGATTCATCGATCATCTCATCGATGCCCTCATCGATGCCCTCATCGATCGCACCATCACCGTCATTGTCGATCCCATCAGCATAAGGTTTACCAATATCCTCTATATTTACATCATATAGGATTATGTCCGTGTTTGGTACACGATATCGTTTCCAAATATCCTCCGACGCCATCAATACCATCATGGAGTCAACCAAAGGGCCATTGACATCAGCCCCAAGTCCAATAGGATATTCCAAGAGATATGGATTTTCTGGGTCAGCATTATTATCGATCCCATCAGCATAGGGGAGACCTAGGTCATCATTGTCCAGGCCTATGACATGAATGATGGAGTCTTGGATCACATCATCCAAACGAGGCCATAGACCCCAGAGCATTGCTGCACCATTGATCATCTCTTGATCGATCAATGGGCTATTAGGTTCACCATCAAGGTCATTGTCCAACTTGTCTGCATAGGTCACACCAGCCTGATCTCCAAATGGTACATGTGTAAGGTTTTCATCGATCAGTCCATTGCCATTATCATCGATGGCGTTTCCAAGAATCTCTTCCATGATCAAGCCATCCGTGATGATCGGGCCATTGTCCTCACCATCTCCATCATTGTCGATCCTATCTATGTTATTCCCAGGTGTTTCAATGAAAGAAGTAGCTACCACCCCTACGGGATCAGAACCAAAGGCAGAGTTACCAATACCATCGCTGTCCATGGACCATGCAACATCATAGATGAGATCAAAATCAGGTGTATCATCACCTGAGTCACCATCTCCACCAACCAGATCTGCCAACCACATTGAAAACGATACTTTGTCATAATCATAAGATCCATCGTTTTTTATCTCGTGGAGGATGAATACCACATCTTCTATCAGTATCTGTTTCCATTCCAAGACCCTTACACCTGCAAGCAATCCTGCTCCCTGGCGATCCAGATCGGTCGTATCTGGTGAATATGGATTACCAAGGATATAGTTTCTATCATCAGAGACCTTGTAATAGATCTCCTGTTGTGCATTGAACTGATCCTTTCCAAAGAAACCGTTCCATGAATTAGACCAGCCAGGGTCATTCAGGTCGTCCATCTTATCAGGCCAACTTGATGGCCAGGTACTCTGATCATCGCTAATGGCGATCTTTTGTGAGTTTGGATTCAAATACCCAGGTACGGGTTCCCATGCCATGGAATTACCAGATTGATCAGAACGGAAGGGAATGGTGACCAGTGGCCTTACCTCTCCTTCATTTGTGATGACCTCTGTACCTACGGACAAAGCTGCCAAGGCAATATACATTTGACCTGAGTTTACTGGCCATTCATATGGAACATGAGCTGGAACGCCACCGGCTCTTCCAGAGATTCCCCAATTAAGGATCGACGTTCTGACCTTGTTGACATCAATGTTGGTCCAGCGCCTATAATCAGGATTGCCTCTTTCCAAGGATTGTGCGAAGAGCAGTGAACATGTCAAGGTAATGATCGAATATCTCACCATGATAGTTGTAGACCTAATTGTATCTCTCTGGGTTCATCATACCAATCTGGACGATCGAAGAAATCCTTCAACGTATTTGGTCTCAATGGCTCAAATGGTGAGATGACCTCGGCTCTTACTTGTTCGATGGTCTCATCTGACGTTCCTGAGTCTGCGTAAACATAATTTTGATTTCTACGATCCAATAGATTGAAAATATTCATGTAGATCTTGCCATTTACATTACCAAGGAAGATGTTCTTGAAAAATTTGATGTCCATTCTGAAAGTACTTGCCTTTCTACGGCTATTTCTCAATAGTACATTGGATAATACCTCACCCTGTTGCTCATAGTTTGTGATGAATGGTGTATAGGGGTAGCCACTGCCGTATTGGAATATCGTATTCATTCCCCATCCTTTGTAAGCAGTGGTAAATGATCCATTCAAATTGTGGCTTTGATCCCAGTCAAGTGGTATGATGGACCTTGTAGGCTCCTTGCCAGCAAGCACCGCACCAAATTCTTCATTTGGATTGGAGTTTGACCCTTCTGCGACCTGGTAGGTATAATCAAGTTGCCATCCAATAAGATTACTGAATTGTTTGAAGAGTGTAAGGATGATGCCTCTAGAATTGCTATAGTCCTTGTTGACATATGTGTAATATGATTTTCCATCTCCCAGATCGATGGGAATGCCACTTGTTACATAATTTCTGGCATCTCTATAGAAACCTTTGATCTCGATCTTTGTCTTGAAACCTATTTCCTGCCTTAGTCCTAGTTCATAACTGATCGTGGTCTCTGGTTTTAGTTCTGGATTACCAAAGATCCCAAAATCAGTACCTGTTTCTGATAATTTGTATTCAGTATTATTGTATAGAAGGGAAAAATCAGGGATCTTGAAGAAATATCCATATGCAAAGTGGATCACACCTTTGTCTGAGATCGGGTAAGCCACGGCAAGCCTCGGGCTCAGTTGTGATTTTTTTGTTGTTTTTTTCCACCATCCACTTTTATTCAGCAGATCTGGCTGATCATTGAAACGATCGTAGAATTCAGAGTATGGGTGTTCAATTATGTTTCCAGAACTATCGACCTCTTGGTACCATGTGTCACCCCAGTCCAGATTTTCCAATTCTTCCAATGATAGGGAGTCAAGGGCTGGATTTCTTGGGTCATTGATATATGGCTCATGAATATTATTCGGTATCTGAGATCTTGGGTCAAACGATTCATATCTGAGGCCTGCATTGATGATCATGTCGCCATATTCTATCTTATCTTGGAGATAGATGGACCATTCTCTTGGTCCATGGTCGTATGTGGATCGGTTGAAACTACCTATCTCTGGTACGATGGGAGAGAATCTTTGATCTGACTGCGATGAGTCTAGCAATGCATAACTGTCTAACTTCAATGCATGCATGCTGATGTCAACTCCCGCTTTGATCTGATTATATTTATTGATCTGATTTGTATAGTCCACCTTAAAACTCTGTGTCTTGGTCTCTCTCATGAAACGATCAGTGTCCACGCCCCAACGACTAAATGTATATTGAGGAAAATAATTCACTTCGGAACCATACTTGTTTTGGATGGTCTGTGGGACCTCACCTATGACATGAGCCCAGAATAGACTATCTGGCGTTACGTAACGATGGTCTAACGGGTCCTCGAACAGATATGATTCATTTCTATGGACATATTGAGATGCATTGATCTCCATGAAAGACATTGATGAAAAGGAATGGGATAGGTTTAATCCAAGGAATTGACCAAGGTTATGGTTCTTTTTTCTTCCATCCTGTGCCATTTGTCTATAATGATCATAGCCTTGACTGACTCCAGAGTTGAATATTGTGTTGAACCTTAGTTTCGTCATTGAAGATAATCTCAATGTTAATTTATTTTGGTTAGACCATGCGTCATGCCAGTTCATGGCTTTAAAATTTGGAGTATTGATGGGTTCTCCATTATCACGGACATCATTATTATTGTTATCGGTGAAAACGGTATCACCATACATGGTAAAGGTTTGTCTACCATTCATCCAACCATTGGATACATTCAATCTTGCAGATGAGTAGAAGGTGAGTTTTTTAGGAATGATCGGGCCACTTAAATTTGCTGAGATACTATAGTTATTGAATGGGCTATATGAGTCAAGATCCTTGAATATCTTATCCTTTGTGACATGGTCACCACTATAGACATTCAAAAATCCATCAAATGAGTCTCCACCATCCTTTGTGATCATGTTTATCACGCCGGTCAATGCTCTTCCATATTCTGCGTTGAAGGTTCCGCTTATTACTTGGAGTTCCTGCAGGTTGTCATTCTCTATTTGGACAGATATGCCACCATCATATGCATCGCTCATGGGAACACCATCTACCAGATATGATATCTCGCTACTTCGGCCTCCACGCATGTGCAAACCACCACCTGCATCTTGGGTGATGCCACCCTGTAGTCTAAGGACATCTTTGACCTCTGTTACAGGCATGACATCTAATTCATCTGCTGTTATCCTTGCCTCGGATTGAGTGACATCGAATTGTATGAGTTTACGTTCGGCCTTGACGATAATCTCAGAACCTTCCAGTACAGTGGTGGCAAGTGTGGTGTTCAGTCTTGTCGTTTTATCAGTTGAGATCTTCACATTTTCAAGAATGAGGGTCTCATAACCGATCATTGAGAATGTTATGGAGTATGTGCCTGGGGATATGTTTAATATGAAATACTCACCTGCCTCATTCGTTGCTGATCCAAGTTCCGTTTCTGAGACGATCACATTACATCCAATAAGTGGATCCCCAGATTCCTTATCAGATACTAAACCTGTTAGTTTTCCAGTCGTACCTCCAACTAATACTGAAAAAAGAAGTGCCATTGATAATGATGATCTGATCATGATGTTTTTTCCGCCACCATTGGGAAGGATCTTAATTTTGTACTATCGATCGATATTTCAGAATTTTCTGCCATTTCATCCCTGATCTTAAAATATTCATCTTGCCAATTCATGTCCTGTGAACCTTGATCTTTCTTATCGGTAATGTTCCGAAGTATCAACGATACATTCTCTTTTAATAATGTGTTTTGAAAATCCTCCGACATATGTAGTGATAGATTTTCAGCATCCTCTATCATTTTTTCTCTAGCAAGAATTCCAGACAAGACACTCTTTAGATTTTCTGTGGATCTGATCTTTTCAAATTGTCTCTCAGATAGTCTCGCGATCTCTGACATGCATTTCTTGATGGACCAGGTTCCATTTTTACTATTTAGAACGGTTGTCTGAACATTTGTAATGCCCACTTCATCCTTTGCATTCAACTCCGTTAGTAGATGCTCAAGCCCTTTATCATTAAATTGGATCTCAAGTGTTTCAATGACATTGTCAGTGAATTTTCTTAATTGAGGCATTTTCTTGTATCTCAATGCCATGCTTGTTAGCCAATCCTTATTTAATTGGTAGTCCTTCTCTGTGAACAATAGATCCTTTTCTCTTTCCATCACTTGTATGATACTATATCCTGTCCTTGTTTTAATGGGACTCGATATCTCTCCATCATTCAACTCAAAGGCTGCTATCTCAAATGCAGGGTCTAGGTCTCCCATCTCGTGCCATCCAATGTCACCACCCCTTTCTTTTAAAATGGAATCTTGGAAACATTCTTGTGCAATCACTTCCCATTTCATGCCAGATCTAATTTTCTTTTCAATGTTCCTTATGTCTACCATGTTAGGTGCATGGAGATGACGTAAATGAAGTTTTGTCCTTGAATGTTTGAAAATGCGCCTTAACTCTTTATCAGATACAGTGATCTTTTTAGTTACCTTCTTGTGATGGTATGCATTCAATAAGAGTTGTTTGTACATTTTTTCTTTCTCAAAACGAATGTATGGATCATCATTAAGTCCCAGTCTCTTAGCATGGGAGAGGATCAATCTCTCATCAACGAGGGAGTTCAAGAATGCATGCCGATTCATGAGATTATCCTTCTGATGCGTATTGCTCAGGAATGAGGCATATCTTTGAATGAATGAATCCATGCCAATGGCATGTCCATCCACTATCGCTAGATCTGTAGATCTTTTATCTACACATGATAAGATCGACATGAAGATGGTGATGAGCATGATATGTCTGGAGATCATCACATGAAACCATGATGGTTGTTTATTTATTTTCAATGTATTTCCAATACCATCACAGATCTTCCTGGAATATCGATGTTCCTTGATAAATAATGTACCCTATCCTTCATGATGTTGACACCTTTTGTTCCATCCCTTATTGTTTCATTGAAATGGTCAGGGTAGACGGTTTTATGTCTATCATTATTATTGATGATAACCATGACCATTTCTTCCTCATATCTCCTGAAATAAACATAGACCCCATCTTCAACTGGATAATGGATAAGATCACCTTTTGTAACGGCGAGGTTCTTTTTTCTCCAATTCAATAATTTTCTTAAGAAATTTTGTGCTTCGAATTCCTTTTCATCTAGACCATGGCCAGTGAAGGCATTCACCTCATCACCTATCCAACCTCCTGGGAAATCCTTGCGTAGTTCACCATGGTCTTCACTACTTGGCATTGCTATTTCTGTACCATAGTATATCTGGGGTATCCCTCTTACGGTACTTACGATGGTCATGGCCATTTTATAGAGATCCATTCGTTCATCCAATTGGGAATATATTCTCATCATGTCGTGGTTCCCAGCGAAGACAACGAGATTATATGGGTCACCGTATTGGAAATCATTGGCCAGAACACGAAAAAGGTCTCCGATGCCACTATTCCAACTTTCCTCACCAAGTAGTCCATTGACAAGTGCATCTTGCAAAGGGAAGTCCATCATGCTTGGTATGGAAGATGTGTAATCATCATGCCTACTACTGCCTTTCTGCCAATAGGATACCATTGTGGGATTGATGGACCATTCTTCACCAACAAAATTGAAATTAGGGTATTCTAATGCGATTCTCTCACTCCAAATAGATAAGAATCCTTTATCTACATATGGGTATGTATCGATTCGAAAGCCAGAGAGGTCTGCGTATTCTATCCACCAGATCGAATTTTGTATAAGATAGGTTGCTAGAAGTTCATTCTTTTGGTTCAGATCAGGCATGGTCTTTACAAACCAACCATCGGTAAATAGATCTTTTTCAGATCGTGTTATATGAGGGTCATGCACGGACTCATGTATATGGTTTGATCTAATAAATTTTCCTTTATTATTGATCCAGTCCTCAGAGGGGAGGTCCTTCATCCACCAATGTTCTGATCCAATATGGTTAAGTATTAGATCTTTTATTACTCCAATGTCCCTTTCACGTGCTTTCTTTGATAATTCTCTATACAGTTCATTATTGCCATATCGTCGATCTATATTATAATAGTCGGTTGTTGAATATCCATGATATGAATATGTTCTTTGATCATTCTCAAGTACCGGATTCAACCATATTTGTGTGAAACCCATTTGTTCCAAGTAGTCCAATCTGTCAATGATGCCTTGAATGTCCCCACCATGTCGACCATCTTTATTTTTCCTTCTCACTCTTTCTTTTAGGCCAGACACACTGTCATTGTTCGGATCTCCATTAGCATATCGGTCAGGAGTAATGAGATAGATCACATCACTTGGATCAAATCCATCCCTTTCTCTACTACCTTTCCTTCTTTCATGTAATACATATTCATATTCGGCCTCTACCTTTCCTAACCGTGTGAAGAGGATGTCAAAACTTCCTTTTACTTTTTTCTCAATTGACAGGTCAATGAAAAGATAATTATTGTTCTTAGATCTATTGACTGAAACAATATCAACACCTTCTTGATCTATTGCAGGTTGAAGGTAGGATATGTTCTTACCATGAACCATCAATTGAAGTTGACCTATTTCCATTCCAGACCACCAAAAAGGGGGTTCCAAATGCTCTATCTCATAGGCTAGAGCATTTGCCATGAAGCATGTTAAAACAATTGATATTTTATGTTTAATGTTATTTCTCATGAAGCAGATTGATAAATGATCGATTTAAGTAATAGAGATATTCAGCTTATCTATTTATTTATTATCATAAGTTTTAATATAATATAAGAGCATATTGCTATACAAGATTGCAAACTTATGCACTTGAATATGTTGCAAATTTTTTAATACGATAGTTAAAAGGAATCAATTTTCATGATAATAAGATCACAGAAAATCATGGGTGCCATTTTGTCATTGATGATAATAGCAATGTTCTATTCTTGCGCGAATGATAAAAGGATCGAGATCTCATCTCCGGATGGCTCCATAACTTTGGAGTTAGGAGATCATGATGGTATGATCATGTATTCAGTCTACAAGAATAATATACTCATTATGGAACCTTCGGCACTTGGCATGAAAACAGATCAATTTGATTTTGTTGATAATATCAAGATCCTTTCTAAAAATTCTAAGAAACATAAAAAAAAATGGACTCAGGTTTGGGGAGAGCAAAAAGAAATATTAGATGATCACAAAGAACTTTTCCTTAGGCTTTTATCAAATGAGAACGATCATGAGATCAACCTTCGATTCAGAGTATTCAATGATGGTATTGGATTTAGGTATGAGATCCCTGAGCAAGAAGGAATAGACAGATTCAATATTATTGATGAACTGACAGAATTCAATTTTGCTGAGGACTCACCATCTTGGTGGATACCTGCCTATGCCTATCGTCGTTATGAGTTCTTATACGCAAATACATTGATAAGTGAGATCTCAAGAAACAAATTTTCGGAACTTGTTGAGAATCTTAACGGTCCTCGGCTAGGACCTGAGGCTGTACAGACACCATTTACCGTACAGCGAGATGATGGGATCGCAATTGCAGTCCATGAGGCAAACTTGACCAACTATTCAAGCATGACCCTAAAGGCAAATGGAACGAAGAACATGGAGTGTGATCTCATCCCTTGGTCAGATGGAATAAAGGTACGGACTCAGGCTCCAATGAATAGCCCTTGGAGAACAATTTTGATCGGTGAGACTGCGTCAGACCTTCCAATGTCAACATTGACATTGAATCTTAATGAACCAAATAAGTTGGGAAATCCTGAATGGATCAAGCCAGGAAAATACATTGGGCTATGGTGGGAAATGATAGGGACCAATCAGTCGACATGGGGTTCTGGACCTCATCACGGTGCTAAGACAGATCGTGTCCTAGAATATGTTGACTTTGGTGCTAAGTATGGATTTGATGGTTTATTGGTAGAGGGATGGAATACTGGATGGGATGAGAATTGGTGCTGTACGGGAGAGGGTGAGAATTTTGGATTTTATGAACCACACCCAGAATTTGACAATGAACTTATTTCAGATTATGCATGGAAAAAGGCAATTCGACTTGTTGGTCATCATGAGACAGGAACTCAGATAGACAATTATGAGAATCAGTTAGATAGCGCATTTGCCTATTGTAACCGTAATGGGATTCGTGTCGTCAAGACGGGATATGTAAATGACGGTAGTCAGAATATCAAGCGTATTGACGAGGAGGGGAATGTCCAAAAAGAATGGCATCATGGTCAATACATGGTAGAACATTTTCGAAAGGTCCTAGAGACAGCCGCTAAGTATGAAGTTAGTGTTGTAGTTCATGAACCTATTAAGGATACAGGCATCAGGCGTACCTATCCTAACATGTTATCCAGAGAAGGTGCAAGAGGGCAGGAGTTCAATGGATTCATGCCCATTGATGCTCATAATAAGCCAGATCATACAACGATCCTTGCTTTCACAAGAATGTTAAGTGGTCCAATGGATTATACACCCGGCATATTCAACCTCAAGGAATACCGTTATAATAGTCCCGATGATAGAACGATCAATACCAACCATCACATTCCCAGTACTATTGCCAAGGAACTCGCCCATTATGTGGTTATTTATGCTCCGGTACAAATGGCAGCAGACCTACCTGAAAATTATGAGGGAAACCCTGCATTCCAGTTCATATTGGATGTTCCTACAGATTGGGAAGAGTCTAGGGTACTCAATGGTGAGATCGGACAATATATCACAACTGTGCGTAGAGACCGTGCCAGCGAAGATTGGTACCTCGGAAGCATAACCAATGAGGAAGCCCGGACAATTAATATTGAAATGACATTTCTAGATCCAGGCAAGGAGTATGTTGCAACAATTTATAAAGATCCAAGGGATGGAGGTTGGAAAACAAAACCTGAAGAGGTTATCATAGAGACCATGGTCTTCAAGAATGGAGATAAATACGATATCGTGCTTCCATCAGGAGGAGGACAGGCGATCAGGTTTTCCCCTAAGGGATAGATGGCCAAAACTAAATGATCAGATCTAGATACATCCCATGGATGGTCCTAGTAGGCTGCTGCCTTGGCATGGATGTCACATTTCGTTATGTACAAACCCCAAATGATGACTTTGTTAGGGTATTTGTTCCAGGAACCATGCCTGATGGTACTAATGATGATTGGGGTCCCAATTCAAATGGGTTCATTGATCCTGATGCTCCATCTAGATTGATCCATAATGATGAAACAGATTGTTATGAGAAGACCTATGATCTTGCTGTCGGACAGGAATATTTTTATAAGATACATTTTCACTACAATAACTCAGGTACCAATTATGAGTGGATCTCAGATCCACTAAATTCAAATACGACCGATGATGAGTGGGGTAATTCCATTTTAGAAGTAACTGATCCATTATTTTTTCAACCTTCTAGACACCTCAATGAAGATAATGGAGTAACTGGATTTAGTACGGGGATATTTACTGATGGTACAATTGACTTTGTCCGATATTGGGTTGGTGGAGATACTCTTACTGGCTCAGATCATGTTGATGAGAATGGAGTTTTTTACATTTCATTTGATCCTGCCTTGTCCCTCTATGACCCGATCTTTGTTCAGGCATCCATAGATGGAGAACTCCATACGGTTTATGAATTTGGAGCAATAGACATCATTGAAGAGCCTATTCCAAATAACGTGGTAATGGGACCAAACTGGATAGATGATGTGATGTATGTTGCTGTGCATGCACCAATGCAACCTGTCATGAAAGTTATTATTACACCAGCAGGAACAACTGGAGAGGACTCAGACGCGATCATGATGAAAAAGGATCCAGGCATGGATGATGTATGGTGGATCGATCTTGATATGCCAAATGGTCAGTATGAGTATGAATTTTTATTGATGAATGGAAATAGAATAGCAGACCCTTTATCGAGAAGGCTTACCAATGGCCGTACAAGAATTGAGATCGGACCAGGTGGCATTTCAACGGCAGATGACTATGAGTGGCAGTCCGTTAATTATTTGAGACCAAGTTTAGATACATTGGTGATCTACGAACTTCATGTTGATGATTTTTCTGCACAAGGCAATGGCCAGGGTAGGTTTGTGGATGTGATCGATAGGCTTGATCATCTTCGATCGGTTGGGATCAATGCCATTGAACTATTACCAATTACAGAATTTCCAGGTACTCATTCATGGGGTTATGACCCTAAACTAATGTCTGCAGTAGAATCTCGATATGGAACACCAGAAGAATTAAAGACACTTGTAGATGAGGCTCACACAAGAGGAATGGCCATAATAATGGACATGGTGTGGAACCATGTTCGTTCTTCAAGCCCCATATGGGAGATCCAACCTAATTATGATCTTAATCCCTATATCAAACCATCAAATGAATTGAATCCGAATGAGACCGAGGGTTCATGGGGAATGTTGGATCTGGATCATTTCAATGAAAAGACCATTGAATATATTGATCAAGTGAATCGAATATGGATAGAAGAATATAGGATCGATGGTTTTCGTTTTGATGCAACAAGGATGATAGGCTGGCAATTAAGTCAACCAGATTTTGGGATACCAGCATGGACATCTTCCATTGAGGATTTAGATCCAACGATCTACCAGATCGCTGAACATCTACCATCAGATCCATGGCTGATCGATGTGACCTCGTTAACTTCATCATGGCATGATAGTTTTCATGACATCCTATTGACTGATGCCCATGGTCAGTATAATTCCGCTATCACATTCATGAACCAGGTGGTAAGGCTTCATGAGTACTCAAATGTGGGAAATGCATATTCAGATCGTACCCAGGCCATAAAATACATGATTAGTCACGATGAGCAATCCATCATACAGGAGATGGTCGTATTTAACAATTATTCAATTGATGAAGCTCGAGAACGTGACAAATTCTATGCAAGTATCCTATTTACATCATTGGGCATACCGATGATCTTCCAGGGGCAGGAATTTGGACTTCAAACAGGATGGACCGATGCCAATAATAATGGTGATTATGAAGAAAAATTACAATATCGACCAATTGATTGGTCTCAGTTAAGTACGGAATCAGGACTGTCTCATCTTGAACATTATTCAAAACTTTCCAAATTCCGTAAAAAAAATCCTGCATTTTCCCAAGGTACCTTCCATGATCTATGGAGATATGAGGCAGAGAGAGTGATCGTCTATGGGTACAAGGATGAGTCAGAAGATAATAATAATGATCAGGTCGTTGTCATTGCAAATTTTTCAGAATATGATAGAACCGTTAATAATGTACCATTTTTATCACCAGGAACATGGTATGATGTGATGGAACCAGGGAATGACCTTGTAACCGATGATGGAAACTATGGTGAATATTTCATAGAGGGTAAGACTGCTATCATATACTCAAATCAGCAATGGGATCTAGATGTTCAAGATCGCGTAACTCTACCACAAAAATATGGGATCATTCATTCATTCCCTAACCCATTCAATTCACGTATTCAGATCAAACTGAATCTGGATAATGATGTTCGTGGTAAACTCATGGTCTATGACCTAAGAGGTAACTTGGTAAGTACGCTAAAGGAGGGTATTTTTTCTCAGGGCGAGCACAACCTATACTGGGACTCAACCTCTATGAATGGAGTTTCCCTATCTTCTGGTATTTACGTAGTATCTTTCAGGTCAAAAACCAATTCACTCAATACCAAAGTGCTTTTGGTCAAATAAACGTTATATATCCATAAGGAATTTTTTGTGTTTTCAATATTATTTAGATTATTATTATTCATGGGTCTTATCTACGCGGATGAATCGTGGAAGGTATACGATGATTCACAGATTGCAATTATAAATATCACATTGGACCAGGATGATCTGGAGTGGATGTATGATTGGGAAAATGTTGAAAGCGATTCACTGCATCCAGCATCAATTCATTTTCAGAATGCATATATTAATGAGACCATTGATTCCATAGGTTTTAGACTGAGAGGTAATACTTCCCGGGTGGCTGCAAAGAAATCTTTCAAGGTGGATTTTAACCATTTCATATCGGGACGTGACTTTTTTGGTGTTGAGAAATTGAATCTGAATGGCGAGAATAATGATCCATCCATTATTCGATCAAAGATCTCTTGGGATCTTTTCCAGCGTATTGGAATGGTTAGTAGCCGTGCAGCACATGCAAAAGTTTACATCAATGGAAGTTATTATGGTCTTTATGTTTCTGTGGAACACTTAGATGATACTTTCTTATCAAGAAATTATGATAATGATAATGGAAATCTATGGAAATGTCTATGGCCTGCAGACCTTACTTATAGAGGAAATGACCCAGAGGATTATCATCCATATTATGATGAGCAAAGGCCATATGCACTTAAGACGAATCAAGATGAGTACGACTATGGTAAACTAGCACGCCTGATCAGGATCATTGACCATTCACCAGACTCGCTTCGTCTTGTACTTGATATCAAAGAGGCCTTGCAATATTTTGCCATGAACATCATTACAGGTGGATGGGATGACTATCGTTTCCTTCGTAACAATTTTTATCTTTATCATGATCCTTCGGATGATCTAATGCACTGGATACCTTATGACTATGATAACACATTGAGCATTGACTGGTTTGACACTGATTGGAGTACAATTGACCCATATGATTATGCAGTGATCGATAATGATGGGAGACCCCTTACCGATCATCTTTTCTCACAGGATAGATATAGGGATCTATTCTCACATTTTTTACAGTTCTATTCAGATCGGTTATTGGATATTGATGAGTTAGAGATCAAACTAGAGCAGATGGTTGATTTCTTGTATGCTGCTGCAGAGGAAGATCAGTATCGAGTTTTAGACTATGGGTTTTCCATGGATGATTTTGTTAGTAGTTATGGATATGAATTCGAATTAGACCATGTAAAACAGGGTATGTTGCGTTTTTTCTCAGAAAGAAGATCCTCCCTAGATGAGCAGATATCCTATGGTAGTAATCTGCCGACCATATATGATGTAGAAAAAGAGAACGAGATCATTATTGAAGGTGACACAGTTAGAATTAAGATATCAATGTTTGGAGATCCAGTAAACTTCCATCTTTTTTATGCTAGAGAGGGAGAGCAGACATGGAATTCGATCATCCCAACATTCCAGCCAAATTTATTTAGTGATCGTGTCGAAGATCACGACCTATATGTTGCAGAATTCATCCCTGAAGGGGTAGGAAATTATTATTGGTACCTTCTAGCAGGTAATGAAGGAGGTAGCGATAGGTTTCCAATATATGATTTCATGACCTTTCAAGTGATCGAAGAGGTCTTTGAACGACCAATCATCATTAATGAATTACTTGCAAATAATGAGACCATCAACATGGATGAGAGTGGTGAATTTGATGATTGGGTTGAACTTCATAATTATTCTAATGATGAGGTTATTGATCTAAGTGGTTTTTTCCTTACAGATAAATCTGATAATCTTACAAAATGGCAGTTCCCTGATTCAGGATCCATAATTGAACCACAAGGTTACATGTTGATATGGTGCGATGAAGATCAAGAACAAGGTGATTTGCATGCGAATTTCAAACTTTCATCGAATGGTGAGTTTTTGGGCCTCGTACTACCAGATGGCGAAACATTATTGGACTCAATTAATTTCCCCTCACAACAGCAAGACATGTCATATGGTAGGATACCAGAAGACCAAGATGATTGGGGGTACCTTAGCCCAACACCAGGATCATCGAATTCTGGATTGAATGTGGAGGACGAGCCGGTTGCTGATGCTTTTCAACTGCAAAGATTATACCCTAACCCTTTTAATTCAGATCTGAAGTTGGACCTTTATGTTAACGAACCAATTAATGAATTAAGGTTAGATCTTATTTCATTGACAGGGCAGATAATGGAGTCAAGGGTCATTGATTTAACAGGAATTGGTCATTTGAAAATCCCAATAGATTTTAATAATAGATTTTCTTCAGGTTGCTATCTGTTGAGGATAAAGGGACTTGAAAAAATGATCACTAGGAAGGTGATATATTTAAAATGATCCCCATCAAAAAACAACTTAGTGCAATTCTAATTTTTTCTTATTGTTTTGCGGCTGAATCAGATAGACGAACACATGAGGTCTTGCAATTGGATGGTAATGTGAAGATCGATGGGGTTTTAGATGAGAAGATCTGGAATGCAGGTCCACCCATAACAGGTTTTATTCAAAAGGATCCTCAGCCAGGATCACCATCTAGGAATAAAACTGAGGTCAGATTGGCCATTGATGATGGATTCTTATATGTAGGTGCATATTTATATGACAGTTCTCCAGATTCAATAGCACGTCAAATAATTCGACGAGATGGTTGGGGATACTCAGATTGGTTCGCAATTGGGATTGATAGTTATTTTGATAGAAGGACATGCTTTGGTTTCTCGGTGAATCCAAGTGGTTCAATAAGAGACATACTTCACTATAATGATACTGAGATGGATGACTCTTGGAATGCGGTCTGGGAGACTAGATCGGTCATCTTGGATGATGGTTGGTCTACTGAGATGAAAATTCCCTTATCTCAACTAAGGTATGACCCATCTGAAAAAGAGCAGGTTTGGGGATTGAACTTTTATAGAAAGACAGCACGATATGGCGAGGAAAGTTTTTGGGCACCCATCTTGATGGAGACCAAAGGTTTTGTCTCTCATTTTGGAAATTTGACAGGACTCAATTTACCCAAACAGAAAAAACGATTTGAGATCTTACCTTATCTTGCAGGAAAAAATTACCAGGAAGATGGATCGAATCAAGATCCCTATTGGGATGAGAACGATCTCTCCGGGAACCTAGGAGTTGATCTCAAGGTGGGGATCGGTTCCAATTTTACCTTGACGGGTACCATAAATCCAGATTTTGGACAGGTGGAGGCAGACCCAGCGAATTTGAATCTATCGGCATTTGAAACATTCTTTGAGGAGAAGCGACCATTTTTCCTAGAGGGTACGGACATCTTCCAATTTGGAAGGACACGCTCATTTTCCTCTGGAAATGCAAATATCTTCTATTCGCGCAGGATTGGTAGAGAACCTAGAGGATATGTTACCGATGAAGGGAGTCAGTTTGAGGATTACCCATCACAGACAAATATCCTTACTGCACTTAAACTTAGTGGGAAGACAAAAAGTGGTCTCTCCATAGGTATTCTAGATGCGATAACAAGGGAGGAGAAAGCGTCCTACATTGATTCTATCGGCCAAGAGAGGTCACACTCCATAGAACCACTTGCAAACTCACTTGTAATGCGATTAAAGCAAGACATGAGAGACGGAAAGACTGTTTTGGGAAGTTTCATGACCCATAGAAAACAAGACCTATCTACCGCGTACTTGGATTCATTTTTTCTAAAAGATGCCCTTGTCATAGGTGCTGATCTAGAATACGCCCTCCCAGATCCGTCTTGGATCTTGAGTGGTTATGTTGCTAGGTCTGTCATAGAGGGGCACCAGAACATCATTACTGAGATACAAAGTAATTCAAGTCACTACTTCCAGCGTCCCGATGATGAGATCAATGTTGACAGTACATTGACAAGTCTATCTGGAGTGGGGTCAGAGATAAGTTTAACAAAGATATCTGGTAAGAATCTCAAAGGCTCTCTGACATTCGGACAATCCTCTCCTGGTTACGATGTGAATGAGTTGGGCTACATGAGATCAGCAAATCTCAAAAAATTGAACAGTTCCATTGAGTATGAGGATTTTGTTCCAAAGAAATATTGGCAGATCATATCATTGAGTTTTGGTACCTGGCAGGATTGGGATTATTCATGGGATAATGGAAGTGCGGGAATTAATTCAGACCTGTGGATTCGTTTCCATAACTGGTATTCCATGTCATTGGATTATGGAAGGTCATTTGGCGGTATTAACCGTAATTTGACAAGAGGAGGCCCCGTTGCAAGTATTCCCATGTACGATCGCCTTAACATGAGAATTAGGACAGACAGAAGAAAAAAAATGAATGGATACTTGGGTATTGGTAATAGGAGTGCAGAGGATGGTGAATACGATAGGTCATTCAAAATTGGGATCAATCTTAGACCAAATCCCCAATGGAAGATTGAACTCGACATATTCACGAATAGTGAATTTGATACGGATCAATACATCACAACCATCTCTGACCCACTGGCCTCTGAGACCAATGGCGCACGTTATGTATTCTCAGACATTAGTGCTAGTTCTAGAGGACTGGCATTTGGGACAAGTTTTATTCAATCTCCCCAATTATCCTTTCAATTTTTCTTACAACCAGAGTTGGGGCACTATGATTATGAGGGCCTAAAGGAATTTCTTT
>CAYZJY010000023.1:15482-23425 GCA_964478995.1 uncultured bacterium | reverse complement strand
TGTTCTCATTGTTGACCCAGTCGCTCTCAAGGTCATCATAGACCGCATGACTGGCAAGAACGATCTCCTTCTCAAGGATCAAGTTCTCAAAATAGAGCCCCTGAGCAACAAGGACGGTGTCTCCATCAGTGGAAGCATCGATGCCACCTTGTATGGTCGAGTGATCATCTGGAACATTGATCACGGTCGCTGAAAGAAGGGTAGTAAATAGTATGGATGCAAGCAGCACATGTTTCATTTTATCTCCTAGGAAATTCATATTCTGTTTTAAACGGTTTACCTTCGCTTACTGACCCAGAATTTAAAATAACACAGGTTTTAAAAAAATAAGGAATCAATCACTTTAAGAGGATCATTTTTCTTATATGAGAAATATCGTTCACTCTCAATAAGTAGAAATAAACTCCTGAGGTAACATTTTGTCCTTTATCATTAGTGCCATCCCAGTAAATTGCAGAATTACCCCTTGGTCTATTTTCATGGACCAACCTATTTACGGATCTACCTTTCACATCGATTATGGAGAGTTCTACCATCCCTGGACTTTGTAAATAAATAGGGATCGTGGTCCTTGAATTGAATGGATTAGGATGGTTGGGATACAATATTGCCTGGCCAGGTAAAACCTTTTCCTCTCCAATGCCTACATCATCATGGACCGATATGTCAAAGACCACTGGCAAATGGTCTGATGCCTCCTGCGTGTCATTCCATTCCAAATCATGATAATCTAGAGCGAGTTCATCCATAGCAAGGGTATTCAATACATAGTGTTTGCCTGAATCGATCGTAGCATCTGAATAAAATACATAATCCAATCTACCAGGGTTAAACGATGAACCATCATTGCGCCATGTATAGCCCATTCGTTTATGTGTATGACGTGAGATCAGGTCAACGATCTCAGTAGAATCCCAATCGGGTAAAAAATCATTACCATACTCTTCCTCATTTTCTATGTCACCAGCCCTGATGGTCTCTACCTGCTGCCTATAGCCAACATAATTAAAATCTCCCACATGAACAAAAGGTGTACCGGACTCCAAGTCAAAAGGGTCTGAACCCTCCTGAACCCATTCTCGCCAAGCACTTGCAAACTCATCAACCTGCTGCTGTCGATCCTCGTTATTGGAACAGCATGACAAATGTGAGTTGAAGATGAGCAAATCCTTTCCAAGTTCAGTGTCTGTGTCCAATAATGCAGCCATGGTCCGTTCTGAGCTGATCATGTTTGCGTCATTAATAATTGGGAATCTTGATAGTACGACCAGATCCCTGTAGGTCCAGCTTGCATACCACTGATCATTTGGAAACCATGATTGGATCACATCATCTATCTCATTCCATTCCCCATGCTCTTGCAGAGCAATAACATCAGGATCGATGGCCTGAATGATTCGTTTGAAATGCAACTGTCTTTCATCATCAATTATGCCCTCATTCAGGGTATTGTATGACAATATTCTTATGTCGCCATCATTTGATCTTTCCAGTGTGATGGGCTGAGGATGGGGAACCTCATCGTCAGTAATGGTAAAAAGAACTCCGCCGGTCTCATCAGGCAAAAGATCTCCACCTTCAGTAACTTCAGATAATACGATCTTCCCCTCAACAATGGATTGTAAATCGTCAATGGTTAATGGAGAGGAATCTCTCGCGATCGCTATCTCAAACTCTGATGATGTGATGGTCGGCCCAATTCGTAGTACAAGATCATTCTGACCGATCTCGGTCTGTTGTTCATCTACATACTGATAACCCGAACGAATGCCAAAGGTCCAATCTAGTTCTGCACCTATGCCATGAAAATAATGACCCGTTGATGAATCATTATCAGCATCTATGTAGAGGTGGAACTCATTCCAATCCTGCATCAAAAATTCACCTTCATGATAATTGAAATAAATGAATAGGAATTCTGAGTCATGAGTTATTTTCAGTAATGAATAATCTGCATTCATGGCATCGCCATCTTGATCAGAATATGCTATTGGCACATCTTCCCAATCATCAAATAGGCCATCTATGTTTATAGGGTGACCACCGATAATAAGAGAGAATAAAAAGGGGCTGAAAAATAGTTTTCTCAACCCCTTCATCATTATATCTGTTGATCGGTGGTTAGGCATTAAGCATGTCCAACACTAGCCTTACGCCCCAACCTGTCGCACTCCCTTTTGGATTAACACTATCTGTTTTTGCACCCCACGCTGTTCCGGCGATGTCAAAGTGAACCCAGGGTATCTTCTCATCAACGAATTCCTTTAAAAATGCTCCGCCAGCGATTGACCCTGCTTGCATGGGGGCACCTGTATTTTTGACGTCGGCTATATTACTTTGAACTTGTTTGCAAAATTCAGGCCACAGAGGGAATTCCCATACTTTCTCACCTGTTGAGGACGATGACTCTTTTACTTTTTTCATCAATTCATCATCCGTTCCCATCACCCCAGTTGCCACATGCCCCAAAGCCACGAGGACTGCTCCGGTGAGGGTTGCAAAATCCAAGATATATTCTGGGTCATAATGTTTTGAAGCATAGGATAGTCCATCAGCAAGTATCAGACGGCCTTCAGCATCCGTATTCAGTACCTCTATGGTTTTACCATTGTAGGCCTTGAGAATGTCTCCAGGTTTATAGGCTTTAGCACCACTCAAGTTTTCAGTGGATGGGACAATCCCAACTACATTTACATTTGGTTTTAATAATGCAAGTGCCTTAAAGACACCAAGAACCACGGATGAGCCACACATGTCATATTTCATTTCATCCATCTTATTTGCAGACTTGATCGAAATACCACCCGAATCAAATGTAAGCCCTTTGCCGACAAGGACCTTCGGTCTTTCTTCTCCACCATTCATGTATTCCAATATGATGAATTTTGGAGGTTCGTCAGTTCCCTGAGCAACGCCTGCAAGTCCGCCCATGCCCATTTCTGTAAACTCATCTCTATCAAAAACAGTGAGGTTCATGCCACCCTCTTCAGCAATCTCTTTGGCTGTGGCAGCGAGTTTACTTGGCGTTGAAAAATTCCCTGGATGATTACCAAGATCTCTTGCCAGACACACAGCATCAGCGATAGATACCCCCTTAAGAATATTTTCATTATCTGGCCCTAGAACCTTTGCGGATCCCAATTCAAATCGTCCTTTGTCTTTTGTCTTATAGTCAAGGAACTGATAACTACCTAATACAATTCCCTCAGCCAATGCTTGGCAGTGATCATCATTATCACAGAAACATTCTACCGCTACATCACTGATCTTTTTATCTATTGCCGTTCTGGATACTTTTCCCGCAGCGAGTCTAGCAGTATTTGAATTGAATTTCTCTTTTTTCCCTAGCCCTAGCAATAATACTCTCTGATCATTGACGTAAAAAAGATGTGACTCTCCATCTTTTCCCTTTACATCACCAATTTTGATTGCATTTGAAAATACACCATCAGATGAATCATTTATGGTCTTAGCCATTGGAGTTAGACTTTTATCCTGATAAATACCAACTGCAAGAAGGCCTGCATTGGTTTCGTTCCATTGTTCATTTGAAAGACCTACTTTCGATAGATGTGCCATGGGATTCCTTTTTATTCTTATGTTAATTCAAACAATAAATTAAATACTTCAACTTAGACATTCATCTTTATAATCTACATTTTATAGGCAAAAACTTTACTATAACTTTCATGATCGCCTAATGAATATTTTCAATATTAGAACAAAAGAGATTCATCTAGTTGTCATCTTATTTTTGATGTTCTTTGGCATAAGTGCGGCAAGCATTACAGGCTCAGCAGTAAGGGATGCAATATTCCTGGTCAAATTTGACAAGAGTTACCTTCCAATAATGTATACTGTCATTGCTATTGTGATGACGATCATGATAGAGGGATATAAAAGACTGATCAGTGACAAGGACCAGTTATCATTGGTCACATTCTCTGGTATTATCTTTGCATCAAGCCTATTTGTATTTTATTACAATTTAAATGGTTGGATGATCCCGCTGCTTTACATATGGATAGAGGTCATCACCATTCTCATGATCTTACAATTCTGGATGCTTGGAGGTAAATTGCTGAATACTAGACAAGCGAAGCGGATCTTCCCTATAATCATCGCAGGTGGATCCATGGCGGCAATTGGTTCTGGATATTTCATTAAACCATTTGTCAATAGATATAACTCAGATAATCTTCTACTTGTGACCATGCTCTTTCTTTACTTGAGCATACTAGTAGGACAGTTCTTGAGACCTTATATGGGAAAGCCCAGTAATAACCAAGAACCAAAGCCCACTCCGCAATTAAAGAATGTAAAATTCGAGCCTTATTTAAAATATGTGGCCATCATGGTTGCTTGTTCTGCATTCATATCAAGAATCATTGATTATCAATTCAAGGTCATGGCAGTAAATGCATTCCCCATGCAAAATGACCTGGTTAATTTTTTTGGAACCTATTACATGTTAACTGGAGTTGCCACCCTAGTGATGCAGTTCATGGTCACTAGTTTTATCCTAACACGATTTGGAATTCTAGCGGGCCTAATTTTTTTACCCGCGACCCTAGTGTTTGGAGCAACAGGATTCATCATGTTAGGAACCATGTCCGCTGTATTCTTGTTAAAATTTTCAGATCAAGTATTCAAATTCTCCATGAATAATGCAGTTCGAGAAATACTCTGGCTACCAGTAACCACCATAAAGAAGAATAGAACAAAACCTCTCATTGATGGAACAATCAAATCCATCATAGAAGGTGTTGCTGGTCTGAGCATCTTTTTACTAGTTACTTTTAATCTTGTCCCAGAGTCAAAGATCTACCTATTAAGTCTTATAGTCCTCGCATTGGCCATCTATTGGTTTTGGAATTCGTTCAGAATAAAGGAGGGTTATCTTTCAGAGATTGTAAGTTCAATAGAAAATAGACAGTTGAACTTAGACGAGGTACATTTTGACATAAATGACTCACATACCGTAAGTGCACTTAAGTCAGTGCTTGAAGACAAGGACGATTATAAAAAACTCTTTGCAATAGATCTATTATGGACTTTACCACTCGATCCTTGGAAAAATGTGCTACAGGACCAATTTTTAACTGGATCTTCTAAGATAAAAAGAGGGATACTTGAACTTTGTTGGTTTAAGACCGATATATTATCTGATCAGATGATATTGAATCAAATTGAATTAAAAGATGAGATCTCACCCTATTCCATATCCTGTGCAAGTGATAGGGACATAGCGGCACTTCAAGGACTGATCATGCCTTATCTAAATGATAATAATACTTCTCTAAGGTCATCTGCATTGGTCGCAATACTCAAAAATGACCCTAATAATCTTGAGGCAATGCAACTGATTGATATGATATTGGATAATGGCACGGACTCTGAGATCATTGATGTGCTTGAATTCATGCAAAGATCAAATTATGATCTTGACAAGGATCTGGTCTTGGATTTTTTGCAATCTCATAATGACCAGATCAAAATTGCCATTTTAAATGTGATTGCTCATAATTCACAAATTGAGTATTTAGATCCAATTATTCTATTATTAGATAATAATGCTGTTTCCATGGATGCAGTTAATGCATTGCTTAATTATGACAATGAGATCGTACGCGGTAGATTAAAAGGATACTTCCTAGAAGATGTCACAAGGCATAGTCTAATAATCGCGATCTTAAATATCATCCATCAATTTGAGAATGCAGAGATCAGAACAATGATCATATCAAAGATGAGTGACCCTGATCTCCATGTCTTGAATGCAAGTTGTGATTCATTGATCAAAATTTCAAAGGTCCACCCGCTAACAAAACAGGAGATGGATCAAATCGAGGTCATTATTGAATCTTTATCATTAAGAGCATTCCAGTTACATATCTTCAAAAGTGAACTGAAAAATGATTCAGATACAACGCTATTGGTAGACCATATGAATAATGATATTAATATCATTGTACATCTAATATTGAAACTTGGAACATTAAAGGACCCATCAATACCTATTGAAGCATACATACGCTACATCGATAGCAAAGATCCTGAACTGCTCCCACTCGTACTAGAACTTGTTGACTCTACATTTTCCAACCATGCGATAAGACTCATATTACCATTAATAGATCCAGATATGGATCCAGTTATGGTTGCACCAGAATTGCTTGGGGATAAAATTTTATCAAAAAATGAGATGCTTAAATTCTGGGTGGAAAATCCACATCGCTGGAAAACAAATATATCAATACAATTCTTATTGAAAAGTGAAAATAATGATGTATTGAATAGCATAGCATGGAATGAATTACCTGACGGTCTTTTAGATGTCAAATATTTTTCAAATACGGAACAAGAATATTTAAATCAAAAATTTTTAAAAAATAACTCTATTAATCGGGAGCCTAATGACATGTACTCAGTATTAGAAAAAACACTTTTATTAAAATCTGTTGATCTTTTTAAAACAATCCCAGGAGACATCTTATCAAAGATCGCTCAACTGGCGATAGAATTACAATTAGCGACCAATGAAAAAATATTTAATGAGGGTGATTATGGAGACTCATTATATGTGATCATCTCAGGTAAGGTAAATGTGATGCGTAATGGACAATCAATTGCAGTATTAGAGCAGGGGAACTGCATCGGTGAGATGTCATTACTTGATCAAGAGCCACGATCAGCAGGGGCACTCGCCGTTGAAGACAGTATTCTATTGAAGATCGACCAGGAAGGTTTTTATGAGTTAATGTCTAGTAACCCTGACATAATGAAACAAATTGTAATGATGCTGACTCGACGGGTAAGAGCAATGAATAGAAAACTTACTGGCTCCCGCTCGTGAGGTCTTCTACAACACTTGGATCTGCAAGGGTCGAAATATCTCCCATGTTCTCCAAGTCTCCCTCTGCGATCTTTCTAAGGATTCGACGCATGATCTTTCCAGATCTGGTCTTAGGTAAAGCAGGTGCAAACTGAATCTTATCAGGTTTGGAGTGAGGACCAATTTCCTTGGTCACAGATACAATAATACCTTCAAATATCTCATCTGATTCATCCACACCTGTCATGAGGGTCACAAAGGCATAAATCCCTTGGCCTTTGATCTCATGCGGAAAACCAACTACAGCAGCCTCTGCCACGCCTTCTGCCTTGCCGATAGCACCCTCAACCTCAGCGGTACCAATCCTATGTCCTGAAACATTCAAAACATCATCGACACGTCCAGTGATCCAATAATATCCATCTTCATCTCTTCTCGCACCATCTCCAGTAAAGTAATATCCTGGGAATTGAGAGAAATATACCTCCATGAATCTCGCATGGTCACCATAGACCGTACGCATTTGTCCAGGCCACGAGGATCTAATGGCTAATAGGCCAGAAACATCATTGCCATCTATTTCATCCCCTTCTTCTGTCAATAGAACTGGCTCAATTCCAAAGAATGGTAATGTCGCTGAGCCAGGTTTTGTAGGAGTTGAGCCTGGCAAAGGTGTAATCATAATTCCTCCTGTCTCAGTTTGCCACCAAGTATCAACAATGGGGCACTTACCCTTACCCACTACATCCTGATACCATTTCCATTCCGGTTCCTTAATTGGTTCTCCTACCGTTCCTAATAACCTTAAAGTTGATAGGTCTCTTGAACTTACCCATTGATCTCCCTCTTTCATCAATGCTCGAAGTGCCGTGGGAGCAGTATAGAATTGGTTCACCTTGTGCTTATCAACTACATCCCAAAATCGACCGAAATCAGGATAATTTGGAACACCTTCAAACATCAAGGTGGTCGCTCTATTGCTTAGGGGTCCATAAACAATATAGGAATGGCCTGTTATCCACCCAAGATCTGCTGTACACCAATATATATCACCAGGGCGATAGTCAAAGACTAATTCATGGGTAAAAGAAGCATAGGTCAAATATCC
>CAYZJY010000023.1:11067-15382 GCA_964478995.1 uncultured bacterium | reverse complement strand
TTTGACTTCATGGCGATGTTTTGCTTTGTTCCTCTAACACCAGTATCCTGAGTTACAAGTATCTTACACTGAGAATCATTGATTCGGTCTCTCAGAGAGTCACTTGAAAAAGCACCAAAGACAACAGAATGTACAGCACCTATGCGTGCGCATGCCAAAACTGCAATTGCGAGTTCAGGCACCATTTGCATGTAAAGACATACCCTATCTCCTTTTGTTACACCAAGTTCCTTTAGAGCATTTGCAAATTGAGATACTTCTTTCAAAAGATCATTGTATGAAAATTTTCTAGATTGGTTTGGATCATTTCCTTCCCAAATTATTGCAGTATCTTCTCCATGGCCATTCTCTATGTGCCTATCTATGCAATTATAGGAAGCATTTAACTTCCCTCCAGAGAACCATTCAATCTTCCCATCCACAAAATCATAATTTCTAACTTCATGCCAAGATTCATACCAAGATAATCTATTCGCAGTCTCCTCCCAAAATACGATTGGATCTTTGATCGAGCGTTCATATAAATTTCTATATTGATCCATTGTAGAGATGTGTGCTCTTGATGAAACTTCGGTACTTGGATGAAAGATCTTTTTCAATCTAATATCCTAGGTGGATTTATTGTGAGCAATTTTTTCATAGGTGCCATCTGGTAATTTTTTTACAGAAACAAACGTAAACCTTGCTTTACAAGCCAGAACCCTTTCAACATTTTTTGTTTCTTTGTATGCATCGATTTGTATGTCAATCGAAGAGCGACCTGTTCCAATGATCTGGGCCTCAAAATTCACCCAATTCCCAACATGAACTGGTTCCTTGAACTCTATGGCATCCATGGCCCTAGTAAGTGCTGCATCCGCAGGTGTCCCTTTTAAGAACCTGTGGACCGCTTTGGCTGCGGCAATGTCCATCCAAGAAATCATCTGCCCTCCAAAAAGAGTTCCCAGAACATTAGCATCCTGCGGCATGACAATCTGAGAATATTTAATTATTGGAGAGTTCATTATATTAATTGGCCTGATCTAAAGAAAGATTATTGGACAAAATTTTGACATAAAATTGAAAACGCCCCGTCGAAGAACCCTCGGAAAAAACTGTTTTTCCTGAAGAGCACGCCACATCAACGGGGCTGAATCTTGCTAAAAATTAAACCACAAAACTTTTTTAAATCAACATGTTTAGCCATCTATTTTACCCCAAACTCACTAGCGATCCTTTCTCCTTCTTCAAAATCCACCCTTTTAAGTAAGAGTCCACCAAGGACAAATAATACGACAATTGACAAAATACCCATTCGTGGATTTCCCGTTGTGACAGTTATCCATCCCATCAAGACTGGTCCGATAACCGCAGCAAACTTTCCAAGCATGTTATAAAAACCAAAAAACTCTGCTTCCTTGTTTGGTGGTACAAGTCTCGTAAAGAGACTTCTACTAAGAGCTTGTATACCTCCTTGGAAGATTCCTATCAGGGCTGCAAGCAAATAAAAGTGAGACCTGTCAGTCATGAAGTAACCTAGTAGAGTTATGATTCCATAACCACCGATTGCTATTAGGACAGCATTTTTAACACCAACTCTAGTCCCAAACCAATTGTATAATAACGCAGCAGGAAAACCTATGAACTGTACCATGAGTATGGCCGTTATGAGATCTCCTGCAGCAAACCCCATTGAAGAGCCTACTTTGACTGCCATCCTTACAATAGTTGCGACACCATCCTCATACAACCAATATGCCATAAGAAAGGTACCGATAACCTTCATTTCACGAATGTGATTGTATGTCTCCTTGAGTTGTAATAATCCACTACGCACAGCCTTCCTTAATGGTACAGAATTTTCACTTTCAGGTTCTGGTAAGAAGAGCATGACAGGCAATGTGAATATTCCCCACCATATTGCAACAGAAACAAAGGATAATCGGATCGCTGTTGATGAATCTGAAATTCCAAACCAATCAGGATGTAAATACATCAATACGTTAACTAGGAATAGTAATCCACCACCAAGGTATCCCAAAGAATATCCTAGGGAGGACACATAATCCACTTTGTCTCTAGTAGCAACTGATGGCAAAAGAGAATCATAGAAAATATTTCCTGCCATGAACCCAATTGTAGCGATCACATAAAAGAAAACCGCTAACTTCCACTCACCCTGCTGCACAAACCAAAGGCCACCCGTCATGACAATGCCAAGAAATGCAAAGGTGATCAATAATTTCTTTTTTGCAGAGCCTCTATCAGCGATTGCTCCTAATATTGGTGAGACCAATGCTATGATTATCGATGAAACCGAATTAGCAATTCCTAGTTGGTAAGTACTCTGAATCACATCATCTGGATTAGACCAGAATTTTTCAAAGAAAATTGGGAAAAAGCCTGCCATTACTGTAGTTGAGTATGCAGAATTAGCCCAGTCGTAGAAAGCCCAAGATACTACCTTTTTCGTATCATTCATCTATATGTCACCAACCTTGGTAATATGTTGTGATACCAGCATATGCATCCCACCCAAAATATGTATTATTTGCGGTTAATGTTTTATTATAGCCTATGCATAGATCAAATGGCAAAGGGCCAAATCGATACTTTGATAATGAATTCAAAAACCAAAGTTCAAACTTTAGATCAACCTTGTTATAAAATGGTGAATTTCCAGAATACTCTTCCATCCACAGATCCCAGTGTGGGTTTTTTGATATATAATTGTCCTTACTCTTATAGCGAGCCTGTATCTCTCCTCTTAAACGCAATCTGTTTTTAAATCGTTCAATCTCAGTACCAACATTAAAGCCAGAGCCTGTTCCCATGTCATATTTATATGTATTACCGACCAAGGCTAATATTGAGTCAGGATGACTATGTCCACCAGAAAAAAATCCCACCGGAGTATTTAATGTAGTGGTAGTACTAAATTCTATTTGGCCTTGAAAATAAACTCTACGGAAATACTTTGACTCAACTCTCTTGCTTCCAAAAATACCAACAGACCATCGACTGACCTTTAAGCCAGTCTCTGCTTCACTAAACTGTTTTCTTCTAACATCCAAGAATTGCGATAAGGTCTGACCATAAGGTATGGTAACAAATAATTGTCCATATATTGCATCTCCCTTACCATCCAGTGCCCAAGATGGGGTTCCATTAAGTAGCACTGTTGCACCAATGTGGACATCATTGATGCCTCTGCCCATCTTTTTTTGGGGATAATAGTATGATACAAGATCTGATATTGATACAGAATCTTTATTAATACCCGGGGGCATGAAATTATCATTCACTAGTAGGTTATTTATTGGATCATCCTGAGAATGGAATGCCCATTTGACAGAATATTGACCGTTGTTGGTATAAAACATGTCATATATCAAATTGAGTGTGTCTTTTAGGCCTCGACGTAGATTTGAGAAATTATTTGAATTGATGAATGCATTTAATTCTTGTTTAGCATTTAGGTGATAGTCTACAAGAATTTGCGCACCATCTATTTTATCTATTGAATAATCAAAATATGATTGGTCTATTGAATAGTTGTCAAGCATGGGTATGGAAACCGATAATGTGATCTCATTGGACATGCCATAGTCAAGATGTACATATCTCCCATTGATTGTTCTTTTTCTTTTTTCAGAAAATTGTCCCTCAGGCGCCATTGTTCTGGATGTATCAATATTTTGCGCACCAAAGACAGGAAGTTCAAATCCATAGGCAGCATTAAATCCTGTCATCCATTCTTCAATGGTATTTACAGAATCAATGTATGTTGTACCATTATGATATAGATCATGATCTGATGAGAAACGAACTGAATCATTGCGACTCATATTATCAAAATAATTTCTACCTATGCCGGTCAATGAAAATTCACTATTATTTAGGTCCCATCTGGATTCTGACGATTCTGTCCCTATTGAGATTCGAAAAACATTATTAGGAATTGTTGGTAGTATCTGTCCGATCAAAAGTGATCTAAAACACAAAATTGCAATGATGAATCTCATCAATAGATCAAGTAAGGTTGTCTAAAATCATTAAACTTATAAACATCCTTTGCCCAAATTGCGGGTAAATGATCTGGTGGCTTTTTCTGGGCAGCAACAATCCTTAGATCATTTGTTCCAAATAATTTATCAATATAATCATCTTTTTCCCATTGGAATTCTCTAGGATGAAGCCTCTGCATGAGGAGCATGATCGTAGTTGCTGTTGGCAGTGGCCTAAATTTATCTCTATCCTTTATTGTAATTTGGATACCACTACAAGATTGACCATCAAATTTTGGTATTCTCTCATGATAGATCGAACCACTGGG
>CAYZJY010000023.1:0-10967 GCA_964478995.1 uncultured bacterium | reverse complement strand
TCACGATCCCAATTTGATAATGGGATGATGCTTAATTCAATTCTTTTTGACTCTTTTGTCCAACCCATTTCATTTATGATTATGGCAATTTCTCCAATCGTAAGACCGTGACGGATTGGAAATAAATGATATGATTCAAAGGACTGGAATTCAGTTCTAGGTACAGGCCCATCTACGATATCGCCTCTTATGGGATTTGGACGATCCAGTAGCATAATAGGTACTTCATGATTCGAAGCAGCCTCAAAGACCTTGGACATTGTGGCTACATAAGTTGAATACCGGCTACCAGTATCTTGGAAATCAATAAGGATAAGATCGACCTTATCCATTACCCAGTGCGGTGGATAAAGATAGGTATTGAATAGATCGATTATCGGAGCTCCATGAAGCGGGTCGACCTGTTCTCTACCAATCATCTTTGCACGGTTATCATCAATACCCCAAACTCCATGCTCAAAAGCCAGTAAAAAGGACACCTGAATATCACCAGTTTCTTTTATGAGATCTAAAACATGTTTTCCATTCCTATTAACGGAGGTATGATTTGATAATACTGCAATGGTCTTATTCTTCAAGGGTTTGAAGTCCATCTGCTCTAGAATATCAAGTCCAGTATACACGTTATCAAAAAAAGATAGGTCTGGAACTGGGATGACATTAGAATATTTAAATTGATGCTTTGAAGAATCTGCTCCAAAAGATTGAACAGGTACCAGCAAGATAAATAATAAGAATCTGATTATGATCATTGTCTAAGCCAAAATTAGGTTAAGATAATGGAATCAAAAAAGAAAACTCCAAATTAAGGAGCAGTATTGATTTTAAAAATATTCTGTGCCACATTTAGCGTACTTATGAGTGATTCAAATAATAATAATAGCGGCGGATTCGCCAAAACGACCGATTTCAAATGGTTTGGGATTGGTGTATTAATTTTCATCTTGATTGGACTTCTATTACCTACTCCAGAATCAATGTTGGCAAAAGCAAAAGATATTTTTGGTTCTGATCCATCAATTGATGTAGCACTGAAGGCAACCCATATTCAACTAACTATTGCTCTACTTGCAACCTGTGTTGTTTTCTTTGCGACAGAGGCAGTACCTATGCCCGCAGTTGCACTTTTGATCGGGTTGGTCCAATTATTCTTTGGTATCACAGCTCCAAAGACAATAGCGCTGACCTATGCACATGACGCAGTATGGTTTATTGCAGGTTCCCTAGCCCTTGGAGCGACCTTAGTTAAATATGGTCTTGATAAACGCGTTGGTATGCTCGTAGTAAATCTTGCTGGAACTAAAACGCGATCCATTGTAATTGGCATACTTCTAGGTACGGCTATACCAACTGCATTTGTTGGAGAACATGCGGTCGCTGCAATGTATGTACCAATAGCATTAGCACTTTATACCCTCACCAATAAATCAACGCCATCGCCTAGACTAGGTACATTACTTATGGTTACAATAGCAGTAGGTTGCATGATTGGTGGACCAATGAGCCCAACTGGAGGTGCAAGGAATGCTCTCATGATAGGATTTCTATCGGATTATGGTATTGATGTTTCCTTCATGCAGTGGATCTCAATGGGTGTCATGTATACGATTGTGATGTCCATTGTCATGGCATTCTTATTGCCAATGCTATTTAAGCCTGAAGTAGATGACCTGGGTGAGGCTGTAGGCCTTTTGAAACAGGATCTAAAAAAGCATGGAGACATGACCAATCAACAGAAGTTAGTTGCAGGTATAATGGCACTGGTTGTGTTTCTCTGGATTACAGATAAATCTTTGGTCAATGACCTATTTGGATTCTCCTTGGGGCTTGGAGGCATAGCCGTTACTGGTGCTGTATTATATATGCTATTTGGACTAACCTCATGGAAAGATTATGAAGACAAGGTCAGTTGGGGAGTCATCGTTCTATATGCGGGATGCATCAGTCTGGGAACAGTCTTCAAGGTAACAGGTGCCTCAAGTTGGTTTGCTGACCAAATAATGATGATAGTTTCTCCATTGGGATTAAACTCTGGTGTTGGATTAGTAATTCTTATGTGTTTCATTGGCGCAGTATTAACAAATTTAATGAGTGCTGGTGCAACAGTTGCTGTTATTGGACCTGTGGTCCTTGACATGGCAGTTAGTTCAGGTACAAATCCAGTGCTTGTTGGTGTTGGTCTAGCCATAGCTACATCAATGGCATATTGGCTTGTGATCGGTACTCCCGCAAGTTCAATTGTCTATGCAAGTGGGCAATTAGAGTCAAAGGATTTCATACGCATGGCAACCTTAGGCTGGCCGGCAGCTCTTATCGCTCTCTCTGCGATCATTATTCTATGGTGGGTCAACATACTAGGAATCAACCCAAGCGGGACTGGGTTCTAAAGGAGAATTTTTATGGATATTAATACTATTATCTCAATCGCTATATTGGTTGTTATGGTCTATGCTGTAAGGGAAAATTTGAAGGAAAAAAAATCAGTTACTGAACGGAATAGACAAAAAAATATTGCCGATAAAGAAGAGCTCTCAAATGAGGAAATTGCAACATATGGCCAGGTCCAAGAGCGAAAAAACCAACTTTTAGGCCTAATTAATGATAATTTATCAGAGCATCCTCAAGAATCAGGTCAACTGAAAGAGATCATCGAGGACTGGGCTGAATTAAAAATAGAAGCATTCCAAAATCGACGTTCTTGGGTAAGGGCTACCCCTTCGGAATCAATAGAAAAATAATTATCAATTATATTTTTTAGTACCCCAAGTTCCACCATAGTCTTATTTATAAATATTATATAAGATCTCATGAAGATCAAACTTGTGGTCATAGGTAAGTTAAAAGAGAAGATCTATAAAGAACGCGTCCATGAATATGTAAAATGGATCAATAAGGATTTTCCCATTGAATTGATCTTTCTGAAAGAGAGTAAAAAGGATAAGATCAATAAAAAATTAAAAAATCATATGGGGTCACAAAACCATGTAATCTGTGTATCAGAGAAAGGCCAAGCGAAATCATCGATGCAAATGTCTCGATTCTTATTCAATGGGACCAGAGACTTGGTCTTCTTCATAGGAGGTCCTGATGGACACCCAAAATTTATCATGGAAAAAGCAGATACAGTTTTATCCCTATCTGAAATGACATTTCCCCATGAGATGGCACTATTGATGCTTACTGAACAGATATATAGGGCAATATCAATAAAAAAAGGTACTAAATATCACAGATGACTATTTTAATAGTTTACGTTCTGTTCTCCCTTGGATAGCAGTTAGTAATACATAAGTAGTTGAATTGATCTTCTCAGAAATCAATTCGACAGGTATCTCATCTCCATCCTTCTTCCCAAAAATTAATACCTCGTCCCCCAATTGGGGCTTTGTTTCTCCAAAGTCTACCATGAACTGATCCATGCAGACCCTACCTGCGATATCATAGTAATTGCCTTTATAACTTACATAACCTTGTTCGAACCAAGGTCTGGGGAATCCATCAGCAAAGCCTGTTTGAATAACTCCGATATTCGTTGTTGTTTTGGTTGAATAGACACCACCGTAACTAATTTGAGTATTTGGTGGTACCCTTCTAACGTTTACTATGGGGCCACAAAAACTCATGACAGGTTCCACGTCAATGTCCATGGTCACTTCATCTGATGGTGCAACACCATAAGATAACATTCCAACTCTAACTGTATTAAATAATGATGAGGGTAGATTTAATAATGCACCACTATTTGAACAATGGATATATTGGAAATCAATTCCAGTTTTTGCGCCTGTTTCTAACACCTTATTAAATAGATCAAGTTGATGTTCTGCATATGAGATATCTCCCTCATCAGCTGTTGCAAAATGCGAATATATTCCAGTTACATTTAGGAAAGGATTATCGAGTAAATAATTGAATATCGTTTCACCATCTTCGACATCAAAACCCAACCGTGTCATGCCTGTATCAAACTTTAGATGGAAATCAGGGCAACCATCATTTTGTTGATAGAAATCGTTAATCAATTGTAGATCATCCATATGACATGCATTGATCCACAAGTCATGTTCATAACAAATTTGGAGGCAATCCTTTTGTATTCTAGAAAATATTAGGATAGGATTCTTGAGACCTCCTACTCTTAGGTCAATAGCCTCCTGAACCGTAAACACACAAAAAATAATACCTGGCTCATCAGACAAATGTCTAGCAATGTGCAAAGCACCATGGCCATATCCATTTGCCTTTACGATAACCATGAGATGTCTATCGCCTATGTTTCGTCTAATAGTCCAAATATTTTGTTTTAATCGATCAAGATGAATATAGGCCTTTGGTCCAATCATTTTTTAATTGTACATCCTTAATAAATCTTTTTTTAGACTACCAAATGAATCATATGTCCTAGATGAACAAGAGGAAATCCATGCACTCAGATCAGGTAATTTATTAACCAAAAATATTGGTTTATTTTCCCAATATGCCATTGTGACCTCTCCATGGGTCCCTCCTCCATTGATGACACTATGATCCCATAAAACAATCAAATAATCAGCATTTTCTATTATTGTCTTAAGATCTTGGTGAATCAATTTTCGAAAAATCTCTCTAAATTTTTCAGGATCTGATTTTTTCAAAGTTCGAAAATCTTTAGCATCATTTTTCATTATGATTTTTTGAGACTCTATGACTGGATCGAATACATCATGGTTTAGATTTTCCTTTAACCATGATCTCATCATTCTTCTCCAGTCTGCTCCCTCGTCAATGGCATTCTCCATCCCACCTGAAAGATAGGCGATCATTGGCGAAGTTTCTGTTTCAATATCTGGCTATTTAACAGAATCCAGAGATAGATCAGACCAATGATAATTGATATGGATACGTAGTCAATTAAACCAGTTGAGTGGAATTTCTGGTAAATCTGGAATGGAATTGCAAGCGGAGACCATTCTAAAAATGATTCTAGCCCCAAAGGAAAAAATGAGAACTCTATCAAAAAACCATTTCCAAATAATACAAGTAAAAATAACATGAATGTTCCAAGTAACATCGTCGTAAGTGTATCAATAATCAATGACAATGAAATATATAGATTTCCTAATACAAGATTATAGATTGCCAAACAAAAAATGAGGAAAATAATGCTTGGAACATTAAAAGTAATTGGAATGAAAGAGGCATAGACAATCGTGCTGAAAATTATCATGACAAATGCCTCAAGGCCTGCCACTACTAGATATGAAAATATAATTGACCTCTTACTATGGGGCGTCAAAGCGGTATTTATCAAAACTTTTCCATGGATTCTTAATTCAAAAAATTCCCTATAAATTATTGGGAACATACTCAAAGAACTTATAATGAATATCATCCCTGGGAAAACCCATATGTCATAAGGAGTGCCTGCCAAACTAAAGCGAATAATATTCTTTAAGGGCAAACTAATCATTGAAAAAATAAATACCGGCAACATGAAAAACAGAAAGGCACTTGGAAGTAAACGATTTTTCCATAGCCAAATCCGACGATGGATCAATGCAGGTATCACTCTAGACCTCTTCCCGCAAATTCAGAGTCCAAGAGGTCCCTTAATCCAAGTTTCCTTACATCTAGATCAATCAATATTTTGTCCGAAGCAGCCTTTATTACGTCAAAGAATACTGTCCTTGTACGACCATAAAAATGAAATGTATTATCCATTCGATTTGGAGAGACGATGGTAGCAATATTTTTTAGACTTTTATATAGATCATCGTTCAGATCATCAAACTCAATCTGGAATTGGTGATAATCCAATGTACTCTCTAGGAGTTTATCTAGATGACCATCCATTATGATTCTTCCCTCATGAAAAACAAGTATTCGATCATGTGCTTGTTCTATCTCATTCAAAGAATTACTGACATATATAATGGATTTATCACCTTTCAGATCTTTTAACAGATCCCACGTTAGACGAATTGATTCAGCATCCATGTACCCTGTAGGCTCATCAAGAATTAATATATCTGGATCATGAATCAATGCCCTGATCAACATTGCCTTTTTTTGAATACCACCTGATACTCGGAATGCATATTGATCTAAATATGGTTTAAGATTCAATGCTGAGGAATATTTATTTATTCGTTCCTTATATGTTTCACTTCCAACTGAATAAAGATTTGCATTGAACCTAATATTTTGTTCTAAGGTCAGCCATGGGTCTAGGTCATTTTCATATGAAACGTAGCCAAGTAATTGTCTTGTATCACTTCTACGTTTTTCCATGTCTAGTCCTTGAATGAATACTTGTCCATAGTTTGGGTTTTCATAACCAGAAAGGAGTTTTAATAATATGGATTTTCCAGAGTCATTAAGTCCAACAATCGCAACTAGACTACCCCGTTCGATCCCAAAGGATAGTCCAGCAAGGATAGTCTTATCTCCAATTATTTTTCCAACCTTCTTTAATGTGATGCTTGCTTCCATACAACCTATTAATGTGCTTCATACCAAGAATTACCAATACCATAATCCACAACAACTGGTACGGACAACCTCATTGCATTTTCCATTTTATCTATGACTAATTTTACTAGATCTTCCTCTTCTTCACTTGGAAATTCAAATATGAGTTCATCATGTATCTGCAGTACTAGTTTTGCCCTTAAATCCATTTCATTTATACCCTGATGAATATTGATCATTGCTAACTTTATCATTTCTGCTGCGGATCCTTGGATTGGCATGTTAATTGCCATGCGTTCTGCAGCCTTCCTCCTCATTCCATTATCAGAATTAGCATCCCATATAGGCCTTTTTCTCCCTAAGATTGTTTCAACATACTTATGCTCTCTTGCATTCGAACAGGTTGAATCAATATAATTTTGAATTCCAGGATATTGCTGAAAATAGTTCTCAATCAATGAAATTGATTCTTTTCTTGGTATGCCGAGTTCTTGGCTTATTCTGAAAGGACCTGCTCCATACATTATACCAAAATTTACTACTTTTGCAGTACGTCTCATTTCAGGAAGGACCATATTGATAGGTACATTAAAAACTAGACTGGCCGTCTTTGAGTGTATGTCTTCATTATTTTTAAATGCATCCCTCAATCCGTCATCTTCACTAAAGTGCGCCATGATGCGTAATTCCACCTGAGAATAATCTGCAGATAATATTTTCCAACCATCTTCTTGAGCAACAAAAGACCGTCTTATCTCTTTTCCTTCATCGGTTCGAATTGGAATATTTTGAAAGTTTGGGTTGGTACTTGATAATCTACCTGTAGAGGCTATCGTTTGATTAAATGTAGAATGTATCCTATGAGTCGATTGGTCTATTAATTCTTGTAAGGAATCAAGATATGTATTTTTTAATTTATTGTACTTTCTATATTCTAAGATAAATCCTGGTAGGGCATCATAACTCTTTAATTGTCTTAATACTTCTTCTGCAGTACTTCGTTTTTTTATTTGTGGCAATTCCAAATCATCAAATAAGATAGTTGCAAGCTGTTGTGTTGAATTGATGTTAAACTCTTTATTTGCCTTCGTGAATATCTCCTGCTTAAGGTTATCTAATTTTTCACCAACATCCTTAGACATGGATGATAGCATATTCGATTCCACAAATACCCCATTATATTCCATTTCTGTTAGTACGGGTAATAAAGGCATCTCGATAGTTTTGAAAAATTCATATAATGAATCATCAATCAATCTCTGCTGTAAAATCTTTGTCAACTGCAAAGTAATATCTGCATCTTCCGATGCATAAAAAGAAACTTTTTCAATTGGAACTTGAGACATTAAAATTTGATTCTTTCCTTTTCCGATCAAGTCGTCAATCTTCACCATTTCATAATTAAGGTATTCTAAACTCAAGGTCTCTAATGATATTGACCTTGCAGATGGATTCAATAGATGTGCAGCGATCATGGTATCAAAAACGACACCTTTTACATTTACACCATGTCTTTTCAATACATGAAGATCATATTTAATATTTTGGCCTGTTTTAGATAATGATTCGTCCTCGAGGACATATTTAATCCTATCCAATACAACCTCTAAGTCATCATGACCAAAATTATTTTTTTCCTTTTCAAGATACATTATTGGAACATACCATCCCTCATGTACTGATATTGAAAAACTAAATCCCACAATCTCAGCCTGTAAAGGAAAAAGGCTTGTAGTCTCTAGATCCATTGAGATCAATTCTGATTTTTTTAGATCAATGATCAATTGATCTAACTCCTCAATATCCATAATGGTTTGATAGACTTTTTTGGGACTATTTACATTGTACGAAGTATCTGATGCATTTGATTGAAATTGTTTGACAAATGCTTGGAATTCTAATTCTTTGAATTTTGAAATACATAATTCATTATTCATTTCTTGTTTAAGAAAATCTTTTAAATCCAAATTAATTTCAACATTCAAAAGAATCGTGACCAACTCTCTACTTAATATTGCATTTTCGGCACCCTCTAATAAACCAGTCCTAGCACGCTTATTAGCAACCTGGTCAGCATTTTCAAGTGCACCTTGTAATGATCCATATTGTTTTATGAGTTTAACTGCAGTTTTTTCTCCGACGCCTGCAACACCAGGAACATTATCAGAACTATCCCCCATTAGACCAAGCAGATCAATGATCTTATTTGGAGGAACACCCCATTTTTGCTCGACTTTTTCGGAATCATAGATAATTGGTGCTGGATGTTTTTTTGTTCCGGGAGCATATAAATAGATATTTTCATTTATTAATTGCATGAAATCCTTGTCACCACTAACAATATATGTGTCTAGACCATTCTTTTGTGCATTTATCGCTAGAGTACCAATTATGTCATCTGCTTCCACACCTTCTTTCTTTAAGATAGGAATGTTCATGGCTTCCATGATCTCCCACAGATGTGGTAATTGTAATTGTAATTCTTCTGGCATTGGTGGACGGTTTGCCTTGTACTCTTCATACATCTCATGACGAAATGTTTTGCCCTTTGAATCAAAAGCACATGCAAAGTAATCGGGTTCTTCATCTCTGATAAGTTTTAGGAGTTGATTAACAAAACCAAACAAGGCACTTGTATTAAGTCCATAACTAGTAATTAACGGATTACGTATTAATGCAAAGTGCGCCCTGAATAAAAGTGCGTAACCATCAATAATAAAAAACCGTTCTCTAGTAGTTTGAGTGGAAGACATGGACAATAAATTACAGAGTATGGAATCATGCTCCCACATCCATTTACATAAAAAAAAGCCTCGAGATCCGAGGCTTTTTTTAACAACAATATAGATTGGTTGATTTACATCATACCGCCCATACCACCCATGCCACCCATACCAGGATCTGGCATTGGAGGCATTTTCTCATCTTCTGGGATATCTGTAATCGCAGCTTCCGTTGTTAGAACCATGCCTGCAATTGAAGCAGCATTTTCAACGGCTACGCGTGCAACTTTAGCCGGATCAATAATTCCAACATCGAACATTTTTACATATTCGTCATTACGTGCATCATAGCCATTATCACCTTTCTTTTCACGGACATTTTGAACCACAATAGATGCCTCAGCACCTGCATTACGTACAATTTGCCTTATTGGTTCCTCTAATGCCCTGCGCATGATATCAACACCAACTTTCTGTTCATCATCAACCTTGACCTTATCAAGAGATGGTAAAGACCGTAATAAAGCGACTCCGCCTCCAGGGACAATCCCTTCTTCGACCGCTGCTCTAGTTGCATGTAAAGCGTCTTCGACACGTGCCTTTTTCTCTTTCATCTCAACTTCGGTTGGAGCACCAACGTTAATTACTGCAACACCGCCAGACAGTTTGGCCAACCTTTCTTGAAGTTTCTCTCTATCATAGTCAGATGTGGTCTTTTCAACTTGGACCTTGATCTCATTAATTCGTGCTTTTATAGCATCTATGCTACCACCGCCATCGACTATCGTAGTGTTGTCCTTATCTGAAACAACTCGTTTTGCAGTACCAAGATAATCCAAATTTGCATTTTCAAGTTTATAACCTGCATCTTCAGAGATAACTGTAGCACCAGTCAAGACGGCTATATCCTCTAGCATTGCCTTACGGCGATCACCAAAGCCTGGTGCTTTTACTGCTAGTACTTTAAACGTACCACGCAATTTATTTACCACAAGCGTAGCAAGAGCCTCACCTTCAACATCTTCAGCAATGATCACAACTGGTTTTCCAGTTTGCACTACCTTTTCAAGCAAAGGTAATAGATCTTTCATATTGCTGATCTTCTTATCATGGATCAAGATGTATGGGTCTTCCATTTCTGCATCCATTGATTCAGAATTCGTGACAAAGTAAGGTGAAAGATAACCACGGTCAAACTGCATGCCTTCTACTGTTTCTAAAAAAGTTTCAGCGGTCTTTGATTCCTCAACAGTGATCACACCATCTTTACCAACTTTTTCCATTGCCTCTGCAATCTTTTCACCAACCTCTGTGTCATCATTTGCTGAGATGGTTGCAACTTGTGCGATTTGCTGACTATCAGGTAGATCTTTTGCTTGACCTTTAATGGCTTCAACAACTGCATCTCTAGCTGCATCAATACCTCTCTTGATCGACATTGGGTTTGCACCTGCAGTTACGTTTTTTAGTCCTTCTGTAACTATAGCCTGCGCTAATACGGTAGCTGTCGTAGTACCGTCTCCAGCGACATCGGAGGTCTTTGAAGCAACCTCTCGTACCATTTGGGCACCTACATTCTCAAGTTTGTCTTCTAGTTCAATTTCCTTTGCCACTGTAACACCATCTTTAGTTACGGTTGGTGCACCGAATTTTTTCTCTATAACAACATTTCGTCCTTTAGGCCCTAGTGTTACCTTAACTGCATTTGCCAGTTTGTCAACACCTGCCTTCAGAGCACTGCGTGCGTCTAGAGAGTAAGCAACTTCTTTTGCCATTTTATTCTCCTTATAATAC
>CAYZJY010000022.1:0-23566 GCA_964478995.1 uncultured bacterium | reverse complement strand
AGAGGATCTTCAGATGAGTTTGAATACTCCTCCAAAAGACATGACAAACAGAATAGATGGTCTCATAAATGAAAAAAAAGAACTAGAAAAGAGATTGAAAAATAGACCAGCAGATGAACTTGCAGATGTGAATATCATGAAACAGATCGAAAATGTTGGGGAACATGAGAGTCTAGTGATCAGGTCAAACATGGGCAGCATGGATGAACTGAAATCATTGGGTGATACTGTTTTCAATAAAATTTCAAGTGGCATTGCAGTTTTATTTTCTGATGGCGATGAAAAGCCAATGGCCGTAATCGTAGTGTCAAAAGACCTCAATGCAGATGGAATACTTGCAGGTACACTTGCAAAGACCATTGGCGGATTCATGGGTGGAGGTGGAGGTGGAAAACCACACTTGGCAACAGCTGGTGGTAAAGATAATGATACCATTGATGACGCAATGCAAATGACAAAAAATTTAATAAATGAAACACTTAACGGATAGGGTAATGCAATACAAAAAAGTAGATAAAGACCATTTTATTTATATTGAGAAGAATGAGAAGGTCATGGAGACCATAACCAGATATTGCATTGAAAAAGACATAAAAAATGCAAAATTATCTGGAATAGGTGCTGTAAAAGAAACCGAGATAGGTGCATATGATACGGTAGCCAAAGAGTACATAAGGAAAGAATTCTCAGGGGTCCTTGAACTAATTAGTTTTGAGGGCAATGTTACACTAAAGGAAGGTGCACCCTTTGTGCATGCCCATGTGGTTCTTTCAGACCATCAAATGGGTACTTTGGGTGGCCATTTATTTGAGACAACGGTTGCAGCAGTTGGTGAGTTCTTTCTTAGGGAGTTTGATGGTGAAGCCTATCGTGAACTAAATACGGATGTTGGACTGCCATGCATTTGTCTAGATAATAAATTTTAGGGCTGACATGAGGAAGACCATTAATCCATCTGATGCTCCTAAGGCCATAGGAGCATATAATCAGGGTATTGAGACCGAGGGCCTAGTCTTTACTAGCGGACAAGTCGGTCTGGATCCAGATAAGGGTCAAATGGTTGATGGAGGAATTGATCCGCAGACAGAGCAGGCATTGCTAAATATTGATGCAATACTTCGTGGAGCACAATTAGATAGAAATTCAATTGTAAAATTAACGGTATTTGTAAAAGATCTGAATGATTTCCCATCTGTGAATAGAGCATTTGAAAATTACTTTGATGGTATTGATTATCCAGCTAGATCTACAGTTGAGGTTTCAGAATTACCCCTGGGTGCTCTTGTAGAGATCGAATGCATTGCAATTAAATAATGGTCTTTCGTTATTTGACAGTGATATTGTTAATGCCATCGATCCTGTTGGCATCCCAGGATTCACTGAATGTGAAAAAGAAAGACTCGAAAAGTGCATTTGCCTTTTCCCTGATTCCTGGCATGGGACAGGCATATAATGGGAAGTGGATCAAGTCGGCATTGGTCATTGGTTTGGAGGTAACTTCATTTGTGTCTTGGCAGGATAATCTCAAGAAGCACAGGGATTATGATAATCATGATTATCCACTAAAGAGGCATAGGTATTTGGAAAAAAGAAATAAATACGCATGGTGGATGGGTATCATATATGTTTATGCTATGATTGATGCAGTGGTTGATGCACATCTTCACTCATTTGATCATCTTATGGACAGTCCTTTGAGACAAGAAAATAAAAAAGAGAAAGAATATGCAGAATAGAGAACAATGGGGCTCAAAATTGGGATTCATACTTGCCGCAGCTGGCTCAGCGGTTGGAATAGGAAATATTTGGAAATTCCCGTACATCGCAGGTGAAAATGGAGGAGGAGCATTTACTCTTGTATACTTACTATGCATCTTGATTGTGGGCTTGACCATGGAGGTTGTTGAATTCTCAATAGGAAGAAATACTCAACTCAGTCCAGTAGGTGCATTTGAAAAAATTGCACCCAGATCAAGCTGGAAATGGGTTGGTTTTCTTGGTGTGGCTTCTTCATTTGTCATATTATCATTCTATGGTGTTGTTGGTGGCTGGATCCTAAAATACATGTTCATATCGATCTCAGGTGGTTTTGAATCCTTGAATAATGACCCAGTAGCAGCAAATAATCTTTTTGGTTCATTCATTAGTTCGACATGGAGTCCCCTGATTTTCATGCTGGTTTTTAACGCATTATGCATCTATGTCATCTTGAATGGTGTTAAAGATGGTATTGAGAACTGGTCTAAGATCATGATGCCGATCATAATCGCCCTGCTATTTGTGCTTGCCATAAGAGGTTTGACCTTGCCTGGGGGATTGGATGGTCTAAAATTTCTATTCTATCCACGTTTTGGCGACCTTACTGCTTCAGCGATCGTTCTTGCTCTTGGTCACTCATTCTTTACTCTAAGTTTGGGAATGGGAAACATGATAACATATGGTAGTTATTTAGGTAAAGATCAGAATCTATTGGGTTCAGCGCTATGGGTTATCCTATTGGATACGGCTGTTGCCTTGCTCGCAGGTGTTGCGATCTTTACAAGTGTTTTTGCTACAGGGGCAGATCCTGCTGGGGGCCCTGGTCTTATTTTTAACATCCTGCCTTCAATATTCCCCCAATTACCATATGGTGCAGTTTGGGGTACAATTTTTTTCGCTCTTCTATTCATGGCTGCTCTTACATCAGCGATCTCCATTCTTGAAGTGATAACCTCAAGTTCAATCGACCAATTTGGATGGTCTCGTAATCGAGCAACCGTAATATTTGGAATTATCGTTTCGATCGTAGGCGTGTTTTGCTCATTATCAATGGGCGGTGGAATAAATATTGCCGAGTACTTTGGTGATACATTTCAACATTATCTTGGTGAGACCTTTTTCGATGTAATGGATAGTCTATCATCAAAATACATGATGCCACTTGGTGGTATGCTAACCGCATTGTTTGTTATTTTGAAATGGGGTGTTCCTTCTTTCATAGCAGAGGTTGGCATCAGCATTGTAGATAAAGGTAGAGACAGGATCATTGTCACTTTGCTTTTGATCATCGCTTCCTCTGTCGCAGGATTTTTCCTTTTGAATGAACTCATTGAAGCTCTTACAGGAAGTGCTATCATAGGTTGATTAAATGATCCTTGAAAAGATAGTCCCAGTTGACTCTCAACCTTATTTGAGATATAAGCAGATCTTTTCCATTATGGGTGAGAAGAGTGATTCACAGGGTTGGGTGCAATTATTTACAATATGGACTCTGACAGTCGCAGGAATTGTCTTATCAATGGACATGCAAGATAGGTATGTCTATTGGGAGTGGGATGGTTGGATGGTTGGACTGGTAAAACTCATGATAGTATCGGTTGTATTTATTGCTATCCTTAATCCCAAAAAGATATGGACCGTAGGTACAAAAAGATTAAAACTAAATGAGGTCTTAATTCACTGTGTGGTTGGGACCATCCTTTTGTTGTTCGGATGGATGGACTTAGACATGATCGAGGCAAATTCTAAAGGTGAATTTGAATTTTTTATCATAGTTGTTTATCTGATTTATAGTGCTCTATCGATAGTGCCCTATGTTTTTTCATTTCTATCCTGTGTATTGGTCTTTCAGTACATACTAGAGTTAGAAGAGGATACGGGCACGTGGACTAATTCCAATTGGGAAAATAAGTTTAGATATTTATCGATCTCTGTTGTTTCCATGGTCTTTGCAATGTTGTTAGGTATTGTTCTAGAAGACCCCGTTGCTAGCACCGCAGCCGCAGTTGCCATCCCATTCTCTGCAATTGCACTTATCTGGCCGAATCATGTCAGGCATCTTCAAAGAGCTAGATTCTATCCACTTTTTATTTTTGCAATGTTTTTATGTGTCAGGGCACCTTGGTTCCTGATTCCGCTTGGTGTTCTATTTTTTTTATTACGCACCATTAATTATTTTAGGTTTGGCATTGTACATCCATCTTTTGGTGTTGATTTCTTAGAAGCAGATTGACATGTATGATGTGATCATTGTTGGTGCAGGACCAGCAGGAACGACTGCCGCTCTATACGCTAATGTATTAGGATTAAAATGCATCATTCTTGACAAGGCAACGTTTCCTCGAGATAAGATCTGTGGTGATGCGCTATCAGGCAAGACCGTAAGGATATTGAAAGAATTAGAACTGATCGATGGGATCGAAGGATTAGATGGGTCAGATATCAATCGAATTACTTTTGGAAGCCCTAGTCATAGTCAGTTTGACATACATTTAAAGGATAGTCAAAATAGTCGCCACATTACGAAAGGATACGTGATCCCAAGGCAAATATTTGACCATTATCTTTTTCAAAGGGCAGATCAGGTTTCTGATACCAGACAAGGGTTCACTGTAAAAGACCTTGTCTATGATGAAAATGTTATCGCAGGTGTTAAGGGGATTGACAGTAACGGAAAAGAAGAGATATTCTCAGCTCCAATTGTGATGGGGTGCGATGGCCCAAATTCTATTATTGCACGGAAACTTGGTCTTTATGAAATGGACATGGAGAACACAGCGGTCGCGATCAGATGCTATTATGAAGGCGTCGAGGGACTTACAGACCAGATCGAATTGCACTATGTAAGCGAGGTGAAGCCAGGATATTTTTGGCTTTTCCCTGCAGGAGATGGTAGGGCAAACATTGGAATTGGGTTGAGCAAGGATGATGCGAAAAGAGAAGATCGATCACTAGGAGAAATATTAGAGGAGATCATTAGATCTGATCATTTTAAAGATCGATTTAAGAATGCGAGGCCTTTAGAAAAGCCTACTGGATGGAATTTGCCTTTGGGCAGTATCCATAGAAAAAATCATGGGGATGGTTTCATGTTATTGGGGGATGCAGCGGGACTGGTCGATCCATTTACAGGTGAAGGCATTGGCAATGCAATGTTCTCAGCAAAATTTGCGATGCAGATCGCAAAAAAAGCAATTAAAAGAGGGGAATTCACAGAAGGGATGTTCCAAGAGTATGATAAATTACTTTGGGATGAATTGGGTGGTGAACTTGGTACGAGCACGAAACTTCAAAAACTTGCACGTCATGGCTTTCTATTGAATTTTGTCATCAAGCGTGCAGCTCGAAATGATGAGGTACAAGAGATCATCTCTGGCATGTTGTCCAATGAGATCGCTCGAGATGATCTTTCAAATCCCATGTTCTATTTTAAGATCCTCTTTTCTTAGAACAGGCCGATTATTTTGGATAGAAAAGAACTACTTCAAAGACTAGACCTATCATGTTTCATTGCATTTGATTTTGAGACAACTGGGCTTGATCATCAAAACGATAGGATCATTGAGGTTGCAGCAATAAAATTCATTGATGGTGAGATCACTGAACGATATGTAGAACTTGTCAATCCTGAGAGGGAAATACCATTAGTGATCACTGAGATCACGGGTATATCTGATGCCATGGTTCGTTCATCTCCATCTGAAGAAATTATCATTGATGATCTATTATCTTTCATTGGTGACCATCCATTGGTTGCGCATAACATTCACTTTGACCTAAGGTTTTTATCTCAATTATGCAAGCGCTTGGGAAGACCAGAGGTCGCGAACGCCCACTATGATACCCTTCAACTTTCCCGTAGTGTATTATTTGAACAGCCAGTGTTCAATTTAAGTGCTTTATCTGAGTATTATGGTCTTTCATCAAAGGGTGCACATCGAGCAGAGAAGGATACAGAAAATACGGGACTTATTTTTTTAAAATTAATTGATGAAGTATCAAAATATCCTTTGGAGGTCATTTCAAGGGTGAATGGAATGATCAAGGGGTCGGGGATCCCGAACCAAAAGTTATATGTGGACCTTGGTAATGAACTGACAAAGAAAGGGGACATGAGATCTGGTCTTAGTGGTTTCAATAAAAAAAGAGAATCAAGACCAAATACATATAGCCACAATGGGGGTAATGATATTCTCAGCATATCATCTGAACAGGTATTTGGTGTTGATGGGCTTCTATCAGAATCTCATCCAAATTTTGAAAACCGTCCCAACCAAGAGCGGTATGCACATTTGGTCGATGACATGATCAATGATCACCAAATGAAAGGGGTAATTGAGGCTGGAACAGGTCTTGGCAAATCAATGGCATATCTATTTGGCGCAATAAGACGCTCTGTGAATTTTGAGGAATCCGGACCGACCATCATTGCATGCCATACCAAACATCTCCAAGACCAATTATTTCATAAGGATCTACCAATGTTAGCCGAGGCATTGGATGTCCCACTAGATGCTGTAATGCTAAAGGGAAGAAAAAATTATATTTGCATCACTAGGTTCAATTGGTTGATATCAGATGCAAGGACATTGGATCCAGTGGATCTGGAGGCTCTGATTCCCATTATATTCTGGATGCACTGGACCAATACGGGCGACATGGTTGAGTGTTCTGGATTTTTCAATTCGCGTAGGACGTGGCTTAGGTCAGTGATATGTAGTGATTCAGGGTATTGTACTGGTGAAATATGCAGTCGCCATGATGGATGTTATTATGGAAAACTGAAACGAGCGATCTTTCAGGCTCAGGTCATTGTTGTCAATCACTCTTTATTAATGACAGATGTTTCACAGAAAGGGTTGTTGCCAGAATATAGTTCTGTCATCATTGATGAGGCCCATAATCTAATCAAATCTGCTTATGATCAGTTTAAGGTGGAGTGGGACGAGCAGCAGATCAATTACCATTTGCAGACAGTTGACCCATCCTTTCCCCGATCTGCACGTTGGAATAACATCATAGAATCCATAAATGATGTCAACTCAGAGATCGGTGAACAGCGAGATCTTTTGAAAGATGCCGTCATTGATGCAAGATCTTATCTTAAAAGCATGATGAATGCATTGACGGAGGAAAATGAAGGAAGATTCAATCCAAATAATGCCTATCAAGATCAGCCCATACTTGGAAACATAAGTAAGGTCCATGGACCCATTCAGAAAGAAATTCAAAAGATGAAAAGAGTTCTTGAACAAATTCAGTCCAAGTTAAATAGAATTCAAAAGATAGTCTTGGAGATGGACAATAAGCGTACGGATTATCCAATTCTCCATTCCGCATTGGATCGAGGACTTGACACAGTTACAGGCCTGATGGATGGTTTGATCACTTTGACCGAAAATCAAGACCCAGAATGGGTTTACTGGATGGAAGGAGAATATCGATACCGGTCGAATGAAAACGAGAGACCTGTCATTTCGCTGCATGCCTCAATGATAGATGTATCAGATACATTACGTAGGACATTTTTTGATAAGATAGATACTTGCATACTCACATCAGCTACCTTGAAGGTTCAAAATGCTTTCGATTATTTTTTACGCAGAGTGGGCCTTGATGACCATGGAAATGTAGAGACCAAGGAATTTCTTAGTCCTTTTCATTATAATGAACAAGTAACTTATTATCAATATGGGGGCTCGAAAGAGATATCAAATTCTCCAGAGGGAATTGGGGATGTGATTTATCATCTTCATAAATTATTCCATAAAAGAATTATGGTCCTATTTACCTCAATTAAAACTTTAACAGATACTTCAAAGTATTTAAGGTCAAAACCAGACGGTAGAGACCTACCACTATTTGCACAGGTTCGAGGTGCTTCAAGACCATCGATCATCAAGGGAATGCATCAGACACCAAATGGAATATTATTTGGAACAAATAGTTTTTGGGAAGGGGTTGATCTACCAGGTGACCTTTTAGAAATTCTTGTCCTTGTTAAACTACCTTTTGATGTCCCTAGTGAGCCGTTGGTAAGGTCTTATTCTGATTATGTAAATAGGATGGGTGGTAATAGTTTCATCGATTACAGTTTACCAGAGACTGCGATAAGATTTAGACAAGGATTTGGACGTCTTATTCGTACTAGCTATGATGCTGGGAAATTTGTTTGCCTTGATAACCGTATTGTACTGAAGCGTTATGGTAGCATTCTGAGTCAGTCACTTCCTGTGGAAATGAAGACATTCTCTCAGGTAGATTCAATTCGATAATTATTTTCTATCTTTGGAATGACTTGATAAAAACCTATAAATTACCCGATGGAAACCTTACTTGTTTCAACCAAGAAGATAAACTATCGCTATTTTGAACCCCTGTTTAAGGGGCCTGTCAGGGTTTCACTCACAAAAGGTGCTAAAAAAAACATAGAAGGGTCATATCAAAACCTAAGAACCCTACTCGATAGTGAAACGACGATATATGGCGTTAATACTGGTTTTGGGAACCTAAGTCATATCCCGATCAATGTATCAGATCAGAATCAATTACAAATAAATCTTGTAAAAAGCCATGCCTCAGGATTAGGTGAGCCTATTGACCTTGGGACTGTACGCACCATCCTTTTCCTAAAATTAATTACCTACGCTAAAGGATACAGCGGAGTACGGCCGATCTTGGTTAATAAGATCATTCAATTCATCAATAAGGATATTCTTCCAGTAATTCCAAAAAAAGGTTCTGTAGGTGCGAGTGGAGATCTTGCACCTCTAGGACACATGGCATTGTCATTGATAGGTGAAGGAAAGGTTTTCTATGAGGGTAGGATGGTTGCAACAAAGACTGCGCTAAAGAAAGCAAGAATTAAACCATTAGAACTTGGTCCTAAGGAAGGTATCAGTTTGATCAATGGTACACAAGTGTCCACTGCATTTTCCATCAAGGCATGTCTCAAGGGTGAAGACCTTTTGAAAACTGCAGACATTGCAGGAGCATTATCGGTTGAAAATAGTTTTTCCAGTCGAGAGGTCTTTAGAAGTGATGTACACCAATTAAAAGATCATCCTGGACAAAGGGCATCTGCAAAAAATGTATTTAAGATGTTAAGAGGTAGTGAAATAGTCCGTTCTCATAGTAATTGTGGAAAAGTCCAAGACCCATATAGTTTCCGCTGCATTCCTCATGTTCATGGTGCCTGCAGGGATTCATTCCAGCATGCTGTTACAATGATCGATCATGAAATAAATAGCGTAAGTGATAATCCGCTTGTAATGGATGATCGTACAGTTCTGAGTTCTGGTCATTTCCATGCAGAACATATTGCTCAGGCATTGGACTTACTAGCGATCGCATTTGCAGAGATTGGAGCAATATCTGAGCGTAGGATTCATTGTTTCATGAAGGGAATTGACTCAGTAATACCACCTTTTGTTGCAAAAGAACCCGGTCTTGAATCAGGATATATGATCGCACACGTTACCGCTACCGCCCTAGCATCTGAGAATAAGACATTAGCTCATCCAGCTAGTGTTGATTCACTTCCCACCTCAGGTGGTCAGGAAGACCAAGTGAGCATGGCACCTTGGGCAGGAAATAAACTTTTTGAGATACAATCCAATGTTAGTTCTATTCTAGCGATCGAGTTGATAGTCGCCGGTGCTGCTAATGCCATTGGCTCAAGGACATTGTCCGCTGGAAAGGGTACAACCCCTGCATTGAAAATATTAAATGACCATTGTGATTATGATAAAGGGGATAGACCTCTTTCATCTGAGATTCAAAAGATAACTCAAGTCATCATTTCAGGGCATCTTTTAAACATGGTCACAAAATCACTAAGACTGGAGTAATTGTGAGTAATCGTCCACCATTCAAACAGGCATTCACTTTTGATGATGTATTATTGGTTCCACAAAAATCAAATGTTTTACCAAGAGATGTTATTATAAAAACTAGATTAACAGATCAAATAGAGTTGAACATACCCATTCTCAGTGCTGCAATGGATACGGTTACAGAAAGTGAAATGGCCATAGCGCTTGCAAGGACAGGTGGAATGGGAGTCATACATAAAAATCTATCTATAAAAGATCAGGCCACCATGGTTGATAGGGTAAAACGTTCTGAAAGTGGCATGATCTTGAACCCAGTTACCATAGATGACTCTGCTACCATCAAAGATGCAAAAAAGGTGATGTCAGAATACAGGATCAGTGGTTTGCCTGTTGTAAAAAATGACCGCCTTATTGGCATTATCACTAATCGGGATATTCGATTTGAGACCAATGACATGCTCACTGTGTCTGAATGCATGACGGCTGAGGATCTGGTGACCGTTCCAGTGGGGACGTCTCTTGAAAAGGCCAAAAATATATTACAGAATCATCGGATCGAGAAACTTTTGGTGGTAGATGCTGATCATAACCTCACGGGCCTTATCACTGTTAAGGACATACAGAAGAATGAAGACTATCCAAATGCTTGCAAAGATTCCAATGGTAGACTTCGGGTTGCGGCTGCGGTAGGAGTATCAGGTGACGCATTTGAGCGTGCAAGTGAACTTGCCAATGTTGATATTGATGCAATAGTCATAGATACTGCTCATGGGCATTCCAAAGGTGTATTAAGTGCAATCTCAAGAATTAAGAAGGATAACTCCAACGTAGCAGTGGTAGCAGGTAATGTGGCAACAGGTGAAGGAACCAAAGCATTGATAGATTCGGGTGTAGATTGTGTCAAAGTAGGTATTGGTGCAGGAGCGAGTTGTACGACTAGAGTGATCGCAGGTGTGGGTGTTCCACAATTGACAGCAATAATGGATGCTGTTGATGCAGCAAGAGATTTTGGCATACCAATCATCGCAGATGGAGGCTTAAGATATAGTGGAGACATAGCCAAAGCATTGGCTGCTGGTGCTGACTCTGTCATGGTTGGAAGTCTGCTTGCTGGAATGGATGAAAGCCCTGGAGAAACGATTCTTTATGAAGGTCGTCAGTATAAATCCTACAGAGGAATGGGTTCCATGGGTGCAATGGAAAAAGGTAGCGGGGACCGATATTTCCAAGAGGGTGCAGAAGCTACAAAATTAGTACCTGAAGGTATTGAGGGAATGGTACCATATCGTGGACCTGTCCGAAATACGATACACCAATTGGTGGGTGGTATCCGCTCTTCTATGGGTTATTGTGGCTGTTCAACGATCAAAGAATTTGGAACAAACTCAACCATGGTAACGGTAACCTCTGCTGCTTTAAAAGAGAACCACCCGCACGAGGTCAGAATAGTAAAGGAAGCACCTAACTATCAAGTCTCAGATAGTTGATCTATGTGCTAATTAAGCGAATTGAGGTGGCGAGTTATCTGAGCCTTACGTCTTGAACCCGTATTTTTATGAATGAGGTTTTTGCTAACTGCCTTATCAATAATACGCACTGCATCCCTATAGACCGATTCTGCATCTGTCTTAGATGTTGCAGAAAGTACTTTCTTGATATTGGTGCGAAGTTTTGAGAGACTCTCTACATTTCTTGCACGTCTCTTCTTGTCCTGTCTTTCTCTTTTTATCTGTTGTGGATGTCTATCCATAAAATTATTTTTCCTTAGATTGAAGCCGGCAAGTTTACTATTGGTTCAATCCCCATGTCAATGCGATGTTTCATATACATAATGACCAAAAATATTGATGAATAATGAAAATAATATTATAATTCTTTATCCTGTTAGTTTTCATATATGAAATTTGAAAAGAACGTTATGAGTGGTATTTTTATCCTATGAAGAAAATAGAACTTTTAAGATCTGTCTCACTCTTTTGGGATCTCAAAGAAGAGGAGTTAGGTTACATAGCAGATAAAATGATTGCTAGGCATTATGAAAATGGCAATTACATATTTTTAGAGGATTCAGAGGGTGAACAATGTTTTTTTGTGGTTGAGGGTAGTGTGAAAGTTACAAGATTAAGTAAGGATGGCAGGGAGGTCATTTTAGCAATGCTTAATGCAGGTGATTTTTTTGGTGAAATGAGTTTGCTAGATGGACAATCAAGATCGGCTAACGTCATAGCTTTGGAGAAGACCGAGGTACTGACCTTGGATCGTGACGATTTCCTTACCGTTTTACACGACTATCCTCAAATATCCATACAATTGCTGAAGGAAATGGCTGGAAGATTAAGAAAAAGTGATAGGCAGATCGCTAGTCTATCATTAAGTGATGCTGAAAAACGAATTGCGTTATGCATAATTAGATTTGCTGATGAGCAAGGCATAATAAAAAATGGAAAAGTTAGTATTCCAAAAATACCTATTCAGCAAGATATTGCAAACATGGCAGGCACTTCTCGAGAAACAGTTTCAAGAGCTTTGGGCATTCTAGAAAAAGAAGTATTGATCGAACGTCATGGGCGCGAACTACTGATATTGGATTATAAAAAGTTCATAAAGGAATTTGACTCCTAGATGTCCCAGTCTCTCATTCATGGTATTCGGGAGAACAACCATGGATCGATATCAAAAGCCATTACCATCATAGAAAATGATCTGGTTGAATCAGAATCTCTACTGACCGAGTTGTACCCTGAATCAGATAGGGCCTTGCGTATTGGGATCACAGGTCCTCCTGGAGCTGGAAAAAGCACTTTGACCAATGTTTTGATCGAGAAAATACTTGATCAGGAAAAAACTGTCGGGGTAGTTGCTGTGGACCCAACCAGTCCCTTTTCTGGTGGGTCGCTATTAGGTGATAGGATACGCATGAATCAGTATTCTTGGGATGAACGTGTTTTTGTGAGGAGCATGGGTAGCCATGGCGACCTAGGTGGACTTGCTCGAAGGTCTCAAGAGGTAGGAGATCTACTTGCCGCGAGTGGAAAGGATTTTATCATATATGAGACTGTTGGAGTTGGGCAAAGCGAGCATGACATAGTCAAAGCTGCCGATCTTTGTGTCGTCGTGCTTGTTCCTGAGTCCGGTGATGAGATACAAATGATGAAGGCAGGACTAATAGAGATCGCAGATCTATTTATCATCAATAAATCAGATAGGGATGGTGCAAATCGATTATCTTCGATGTTAAAAAATATCCTCCATGATTTTTCTAAAGAAGGTAAATTGGAACCTCCAGTCTTTAATACCATAGGAACTGAAAAAGTAGGCATGGAAAAACTTTTTTCAGGTATTGTATCTCATGTCAAGGCCATGTCAAAGGCTGGAGAATTGGATAATAAGAGATTGGAGAGATATCGGAAACGAGTATTGGATCTGGTGAGAGGTGAACTTGAGAATTCCTTTTGGACAAGTAGCAAAATGGATCTTTTAAAGAGCATGACTGCTAGCATAGATCAGATCACGAAAGTTCCTCATGCAATGGCACATGAATTGTTAAGTGATTCAGACCAATGAGCAAGGATTCAAGTTCTGAAATGGGATTTTTAGAACATTTAGAGGAGTTAAGGTGGAGACTTGTTAGATCATTTGTTGCCATAATTTTGGGGTCTGCGATCTCCTATGGATACATCGATGACATATTGAGTATCCTATTATATCCTAGTACGGTCACCAATAAACCTATCATGATCCAATCATTGCAGGTTCAGAGCATGTTTTTGATCAAATGGTTCATCTCATTTGCATCTGGCTTCATTTTAGCACTGCCTTATTTGATCTATCAATTTTGGAAATTTGTAGCACCGGGATTAAAGGTCAATGAAAAAAGATTTGCTTTACCCTTTGTGTTTTTTGCTTTTTCATCATTCATTGTTGGTGTCTTATTTGGATATATTGTACTTATTCCATTTTCCTTGGAGTTTTTTAGTGGGATCGCCTCACCACATGTTGAGAATAATTTTTCCATACAGTATTATTTTAGTTTCCTTACATGGTTAATGATCGGTGCGGGTGTGATCTTCCAACTTCCTGTTGTATCATTGGTACTTTCTGCAATTGGGATACTTACACCAGCATTCATGAGGCATTATAGAAGACATTCCATTGTGACCATTTTGATCCTTTCTTCGTTCATAACACCACCTGACCCTGTATCAATGTTGATCATGTCCTTACCATTATTCATTCTTTATGAGACCAGCATAGGGGTATCATGGCTTGTAAATAGAAAGAAAACTTGATGAGTAAATGAATTTAGTGTAATGCACAGAAATCTTATCACATTGCAGCAAATAACCAAGCCTATCGAGGATGATATTGAGATATTCAAACAGGAATTTGAAAATGCTCTCCATTCAGAGGTACGACTTATTAATTCCATATCAAAGTACATGATGAGAAACAAAGGGAAGACTATTAGACCTATTCTGACTATCTTATCAGCAAGGCTTTGTGGCGAACCTACCATCAATACTTATCGCGCTGCCGCCATGATGGAATTATTGCATGTTGCGACATTGATCCATGATGATGTAGTAGATGAGGCAACTCTTCGAAGGGGGAGGCCATCGATCAATAAGGTATGGAAAAACAAATTATCTGTTTTAATGGGGGATTTCATCTTAAGTAAGGCATTGATCAACATGGTCGGACTAAAGGACTTTGATGCTCTTGAGCAAATTTCAAGTACAGCAGAAAAGTTAAGTGCAGGGGAGATATTACAAATTGAAAAGAGCATCACTCGTTCAATGAATGAAGAAGACTATTTTGACATCATCAATCAAAAAACAGCTTCTTTGATCGCAACCAGTTGTGAATTAGGCGCGATCACAACAACCAAGATCCAGGAAGATAGGGTCGCAACACATTCTTTTGGAGAGAACCTCGGAATGGCATTTCAAATCAAGGATGATCTATTTGATCTGCTGGGTAGTGAGCATGACACTGGAAAAAATAGCGGTGGTGATGTAAAAAAGAACATGTTCACCCTTCCTCTCATCTTTGCAAAAAATAACATGTCTCGTTCACAATATCGTGAGTTGAAAAAACTATTGAATAAGAAAAGAAAAAATCGATCAATAATATCAAAGATATGTGATCTCATAGAAGAAGCAGGTGGCATCGATTATGCAAAGAAGAAACTAGATCAGTTTTCTGAAAGGGCAGTTAATGCCATTGCCCCATACCCAGGATCTGTCATGAAAGAATCCCTAATTGACCTTGTGGAATTCAATGCATCTAGGGTCAAATGATCACAATGAACCTTGATCAGAAGATATTGGTCATCAGATTTAGTTCCATTGGTGACATTGTTCTTGCGACATCTGCCTTAAGCACCATTAGAACTGCGTACCCAGATTCTGAGATCACTTTTTTGACTCTGGACAAATTTGCTCCCCTAATGGAATTTCATCCACATGTTGATCGTTTACTTTCGATCCCGAGTAATTCATCGATCAGATATCTCTGGGAATTTAGTAGATACATGGATCGTAATTCCTATGGCCTTATCTATGACATGCACAACTCAATTAGGTCTAACATTGTGACATTCCACTCTAGGTCTCAGATGTACCAACTTAGAAAGCCTCGATTCAATAGAATGATGCTATTCCACTTCCATAAAAGTTATTTTCAATCCCAGTTCAGTGCCCGATCAATGTATCATGAACACCTAGGTCCAATATGGAATGGCGACCATGAAACGATCCCACCTCCGCTACTTCGTTTAAGTGCCAGTGAATTGAAAAAAGGAAAAAGTTCACTCGTCAATAGAGGGGTCATTGGTGAATACATTGCTGTAATGCCTGAGGCTGCTTGGAAGCAGAAGCAGTGGCGATCAGAAAAATACATTGAAGTGTTAAGCAGGTTAGACATGCCGAGTGTATTGATCGGTTCCAAAATAGATAACATATGTACGGATATCCAAAAGGGCTTGGAGAACTCAATAGATCTATCTGGACAGACCAGTCTCCGTGAGGCCATGTCGATCATCGCCAATGCGAGACACGTCATTGGAAGTGATACAGGCCTGGTCCATGCTGCTGAGGCTTTGGGCAAGAATGTTTCCATGATATTAGGCCCTACATCAACCGAGACTGGTGCAGGAGTTTCCCTAGACAAGTCCATCAATATTGAAAAAGACCTATGGTGCAGACCATGCTCACAAAATGGAAGTGTTCCATGTTATCGAAAAAAGCAATATTGCATGGAATCCATTACACCACAAAATGTGTTGGACTCACTGCAACTTAAATTGTAAATGAAATTATTCTGGATGGTCATGTACAATGGGTTGATCTACCCATTGGTTTTCTTTTTTGCCCTGATTGGTTCATTGTTCAGTAAGAAATTAAGAGAGTCGGTCATGGGTCGTTTTCAGTCAAGGACAATATTAAAGCAATACTTAAATAAGAATAAAGTAAACTCAGACATATATTGGTTTCATGCTTCAAGTTTAGGTGAATTTTATCAAGTAAAAACCCTTATTGAGGAAATAAAACATATTCAAGATAATGTCATTTGTCTGGTCAGTTTTTCTTCCCCATCTGGGTTCGAACATGCTAAGAGCGATGCAATGGATCTTAAATTTTACATCCCGTTTGATTTCCCTTGGACCATTAATGGGGTGCTGGATCTTCTTTCCCCGAAAAAGGTCATTTTTGCATCATATGACCTATGGCCCAATCTGGTCTGGATCTCAAAATCAAAAGGCATTCATGTCAATCTATTTTCTGTTCGGATCAAGGAAAATTCTTTAAAGACAATGTATCTGATAAAACATGTCTATCGCCTATTGTATTCCCATCTATCATCAATATATACCATATCTGAAAGGGACATGAAGGGCATGTGTGATCTATTGGGTGATGCCCAAGGTCCAATGCTACGGGTCATGGGAAATCCTCGATATGATCTTGTCATGAGAGATGCAGTTGGATTCAGGGAAAAGGATTTTGAGGACATCCAGGATAGGGACTTACGGATCATCATTGGCAGCGCACACGAGCAAGAAGAAACATATCTGATACCTGCGCTTGTACAACTCATGAATCTGAATCCGAAACTAAAGGTATTGTATGCACCACATGAGCCATCAAAAAGGGCAATAAGTTCGATAAAGAAAAAATTTCATGATAGTGGATATGTGGGAGTGGTCTTCAAAAAGAAAAGCGATCTGGTCTTGCCATCAGAACGCCTAGTGATCTTGGGAGTGGTTGGCGTCCTTTCAAAATTATATTGGCAATGTAGAATAGCCTATGTAGGCGGAGGACATTCGACCGGGGTTCATAATGTCATGGAACCTGCAGTAGCCAGATTGCCCGTACTGTTTGGACCAAAACATCATAATTCCCATGAGGCAGGGGAACTTCTTTTGAATTCAGGTGGATTCTGTGTTGGTGATAAAGAAGAATTTCTATCCATCACCAAGAAATTGATATCTGATGAAAATTATTATAAAATCACGAGTCTATCTGCGTCGGATGTCATATATAAGAATAAAGGCGCAACCTCAGAAATAGTAAGGCATGTTCTAAGTGAATGATCTAGTATTAAAGATAAGATTTAACAAATTCGATCGAGAGTGGGAGTCTTTTGCCTTTTCCTCAGGCCTGCATGTCATTCATGGAGAGAGTGGGGTGAGCAAGAGTAGGTTATTGGATGTGATCCAGAAAAAGGTTACAGCGGACGACTCTAACTTTGAGATTAATGTCAACCCGCACGAGCATGATGTCTATAGGGTCTACCAAAATCCTGATCATCAGATCATCGCATCTACAGTGACCAATGAAATAACCTTTGCTGGTGAATGTAAACAACTGGAACCCAATGAGTTGAAAGAAGTACTAGATCATAACCTCCAATTTTTGCCAGACCACATAGATCCAATGATGAATCCAGGTTACCTCTCAGGTGGTGAAAAAGAATTACTAAATCTCATTACCGCTTTGGACTTTGGTTCACATGTCATATTGATCGATGATGGCCTGTCCTTTCTATCCAAAGAGAATAAACTGCACTGCATAAACATGATGCGCGCATGGATCGAACGATCAAAGGGTATTATTATTTGGGTTACCTCTGACCATGAGGATCTATCCCATGGAGATAGATCTTTAGTATTGTCCCTGGACTCACTATCAGAGTATCGACCTAGTAAAAAAACCAAGTATGATGACATTCACATCCCCAAGGGAGAGATGAATGTAGACATCAGGGGACTAACATTCGGGTATGAAGGACACCGGGAGATATACTCTGACCTTTCCATGAAAATTGAAAACATAAGGTCACTTGGTCTCTTGGGTGATAATGGGTCTGGAAAGACAACCTTTGCTGGACTCTGTTTCGGTGACCTTGTTCCTAGCAAAGGAGAGATAGAGGTCTCGTTTGTTGGGAGTAATGAATGTAGGATAGGCTACCTAGATCAATTTCCTGAGCATTTGATCTTGCTGAAGACAGTAGAAGAATTGTTCATGGAGTTAAAAGAGAACCAGATCTTTGATGTTTCCATGGGCAATACATTCAAGAAACGACTCAATCGCTTTGGGATCCAGTGGGATCATGTTGCACATGTGAGGGGTGTAGACCTTCCTTGGGCCGTTCTAAGGATATTATTGGTCATCATGCTTTGTCACTGTCATTTCAATGTCCTTATATTGGATGAACCAACATTTGGATTGGGATGGGACCAAAGGGTAAAATTGCGCTCTTTCATCAGAGAATGCATGAGCAACATGCATTTCATGATCATATCCCATGATAGGAAATTCATTCGATCTATTTGTGATAATGTGATCGATGTCGATAAGTTAGATAAAATTCATGTAAAACATGGAAAAACAGAAAAAACAAAATCTTAAAGATCGGATCATCAGTGATCCGACCCGGGTCATCACACTGGCAAATCTCATTAGTCTACTGAGAGCATTCTCTGCCATACCGATCATATATTCAATGGCCAATCCACAGTGGAACTGGATCACGGGCATCTTGATCTTGCTTGCGGTATTGTCTGATTCATTGGATGGCTATTTTGCCCGTCGTGCGGATGCTGTGACACATTTTGGTAAATGGATCGACCCCACCGCCGATTTCATTGTCATCATCTCCATATTGGTCTATTTGGTGGGGGTGGGAGCCTTCCCGGGTTGGTTCTTCTATTTTTATCTTGTAAGACACATGACAATAGCATCCTTCGCGATCTACTGCATGAACTATGGTTACATGATCCTTCATGCCAACTGGTGGGGTAAGTGGGCTACTGGCATTACAGCCCTAGGCGTATTTCTTCATATATTTGAATTCACTGCTCTTCCTTGGCTCAAGATGACATCGATCTATGCTGCCACATTCCTTCTGTCTGTCAGCATGACCCAATACCTCAAAGAATTCATTCTATCCATCAGAGCAGGGCATGATAAGCAAACTATTTAACGCTCTCCAACGATCTAGATCAGGGATTGCAAATGCCCTCAGTCTCATGTCGAAAAAGAGACCCTCATCTGAAGACATTGAGAACTTTGAGGAGGTCCTCTTGCAGAGCGACATGGGATATGACCTGGTCCAAGACATTCTTGATCTAATGAAAAAATCCTCAGACATAGATCTAACGCATGCGATCAGAGATGATCTAGTGAGTAGACTTCCCCAAGACCATGATGCCAAGATATCTGACATGCCTTGTGCCATGTTGATCATGGGTATCAATGGTTCTGGCAAGACCACATCTGCCGCAAAGTTGGCCAATCTATACAAACAGATGGGTCTCAAGGTTACACTGGTTGCTGCAGATACTTATAGGGCGGCTGCCATGGAGCAGTTGAAGGTATGGAGTGAGAGGGTCGACTGTCGCCTTATATGTAATGAGGAGACCACAGAACCCGTGTCCGTCATTTTTGATGGATTGGAATCTTCAATGGCGAATCAGACTGACCTGGTCATCATTGATACAGCGGGTCGATTACATACAAGCAAGAACCTGATGCAGGAACTTGACAAGATGTATAGAGTGATCGAAAATCGGTTTCCTGATTTCAATGTCTATTCATTGATCACACTTGATGCGACAATGGGGCAGAATTCACTCTCTCAGGCAAGAGAATTTCAAAGTGGTCGAAAACTTGATGGTGCTGTCCTAAGTAAACTAGATGGCACGGCAAAGGGTGGGATAATTTTTCCACTATACGCTCAGTTAGAGATCCCTGTTAAATTCGTGGGTCTCGGTGAAGGACTTTCTGACATGGAGGTCTTTGAGCGAGAAAAATATGTAGACGGTCTACTTGGACTGAATGATGGGCATCATGGAAAGTAAAGATAAAAAAACTTTAAACCTGATCAGCCTTGGCTGTGCAAAGAATCTGGTTGACTCGGAGATCTTGTTGGGAGGTCTGAACAAGACCAATATTGAGATCACTGATGATCCGGAAAAGGCCGAAACCATTGTGGTCAATACCTGTGGCTTCTTAGATATTGCCAGAGAAGAGTCTGTTGATACCATACTGCAGGCGGCAGAGATGAAAAAGACAGGGTCACTAAAGGAACTTGTTGTCATGGGCTGTCTCTCTGAACGATATCCAGCAGAGCTCAAAAAAGAGATACCAGAGGTAGACAGGATCTTTGGGAGTAATGATCATCAGCAGATCGTTTCATTTTTAACAGGAAAGGAATTTGCTAAGGATGATCCTCTATTTTTTCGTTCATTAATGACGCCGAATCATTATGCTTATATCAAGATAGCTGAAGGATGTGATAATGGATGCTCCTTTTGCAGTATTCCTCTCATGCGAGGCTTGCAAAAAAGTAGGACCATATCCTCTATAATGGACGAGGCAGAACGCTTAGCTGAAAATGGGACCAAGGAATTATTGGTCATTGCCCAGGATTCAACATCGTATGGATGGGACCTGGAGAAAAAGGTCTATCTTAGTGATCTTCTTAAAGAATTGAATACGATAAAGGGTATTGAATGGATCCGTGTTCATTATGCACATCCTGCTCATTTATCCCAGCGTATCATTGATGCGATCGCCAATTGTGATAAAGTGTGTAATTATCTGGACATGCCGATCCAACATGCTTCGGATGGCATGCTTAAGGCAATGAGAAGAGGACTAGGGCAGGATGGGATCAAAAATAGGATATCTAGATTGAGAAATGCTGTACCAAATATCGCACTACGTACTACGCTTATTGTAGGTCATCCAGGTGAAACGGAAAATGATTATCATCAACTCAAAGACTTTGTAGAAGACATGCGTTTTGACCGGCTTGGCATCTTTACCTATTCAGAAGAAGAAGGCACATTAGCCGCTGATCTAAAAGACGATATTCCAAGGGAAGTAAAAGATAACAGAAAAAATGAGATCCTTGAACTGCAGCATGAGATCAGTTTGGAAAAAAATGAATCTTTTATTGGGAGAACAATGAAAGTGATCGTTGATGAGAGCGAGGGAGAGGTAAGTGTTGGTCGTTCAGAGCATGACTCTCCAGAGATAGATAATATTATACATATACAAGGCACTGCTGAGGTTGGAACATTCAACAATGTAGAGATCCTTGAAGCCAATGAATACGAGTTAATTGGTAAAATAACCAAATAAGCCAAACATGTTGGATCAGAAAGACAAGCTCAGACTTATAAAGCTTGCAAATATTCTCTATAAAGCAAGCAGAAAAGTAAGGATACTAAGCCATTTGAATTGGCCCTCTTCTGTTCGATACAATTTTTTTCGCTCTGGCTCAGAAAAATTGCCAAACCTTACATACCCACCTTTTGATCCATCTCCGATCAGGCATAGACTAAGCAAAGCCATGGATCTCATGGGTGACACACCATTTGATCAATGGTTCAAAACAAAACTTCAAGACATAGAAGCTGGTATCAATTTGATCAGTCAATGTGGTAAAAAGGAATTTTTCAAATTTTCTTCAAAAATATACGGATTGCCTAAGGGTAAACTGCGGGATGGGAAAACAACTCCACTAGATCTTGCGAATCGATTTTCTTCTGTAATGGAACATTACAAAAATAGCTCTAGGCTCATGGATCATGACCTCATGACTGCGAATGAGGTCGGTGAAATGATGAAAAAGAAGATCAAAGACATTTTTGGTAATGAAAGTCCAGAGATCTTAGTGGTTGATAATATTTCTGCTAAAGCTACAGCAAGTTCAAAAAGGATACGCTTAAGGAAAGGAGCTAGTTTTACGGAAAAAGATGTTGACCAGCTTATGCATCATGAGGCACTAGTACATGTTGCAACATCCTTGAATGGAAGGGCACAAGATAAAATAAAACTCCTAGGTGCAAATTATGGTGCGGTCACTAAAACACAAGAAGGTCTTGCTGTCTTTTCAGAGTTTATTACAGGATGTATTGACATTGACCGCATGAATCGTATCTCAGATCGAGTGGTCGCGATCCAGATGGCGATCGATGGAGCAAGTTTCATCGATGTCTACAGATATTTCAAGGACAGGACAAGATTGAAAACAGATGCATTTGAGAATGCACGTAGGGTGTTCAGAGGCGGTGTGATATCAGGAGGGGCTCCATTCACGAAAGATATAGTCTACCTTGATGGTATGATCAGAGTTCATAATCTTTTTAGGGCTGCCATAAATAAAGGAAAGTTAAATGATCTAGAAATATTGTTTTCCGGGAAAATAGATCTGGATGATATACCCATTCTGCTTAAGATGAAAAAAGAAGGACTGATCAATAAGCCAAAATATCTACCATTTTGGATGAAAGACCTTGATCGTTTGATCAGCTATTTTACTTTTTCTGGATTTATCAGTTCAATGGATCATGGTCCAGCAGATGATTACTATGAACGATTATTTTAATATGAGTAGATTTGGCTTAATAAAATATGAATGAAAAAGCAGACCAAGGTCTTTTCAATGCTTTTAATTCATGTAATAGGAGATATTTGAAGTGAATTATCGTACTCTATCTATCCAATTTTTTCTACTCTTAACATTTATAAGTGGGCAACAAACCTTTGGGAAGATCAGTTTACCACTAGGCAAGGTAGAGGTATCAATCTCACCTGATAAATGGGAAAGAGCAAAACCAAATCAGGCTGTATATGAGGGAAATATCATACGTACTCAGGCAAGATCCAGGTGTGAGATCACGCTCAGAGGAGGTGGCAAGGTACGCATAGGTGAGAACTCCGAGCTGGAGTTGAATGATGCAGAGGTGAAACCCATGACCAAATCATTCAATGCGAATCTAAAGAAAGGGAATGTATGGGTCTCCGCTAAAGCTGCATTTGGTGAAAAGAAGAATATAGCCTTACGTACCCCTACAGCTGTGGCTGCCATCAGGGGCACAAAATACCGTGCAAAGGCAGGAGAGGATGAGAGCTCTGTTCTCGTCTATGATGGCAAGGTCGATGTGAACCAGGCAAAGAATTACATAGAGGAGCGGAAAGAAAAGCGTAAGGGTCTTGCTCCGAAGAATACTCCCTTTAAACTGGGACCGGTCACTGAGGTCAAAGCGCCTACACAGGTCTCAGGTCCCTATGAGGTCACTCTAGAAGAATGGGTCACTCTCGCAGAAGGCATGCAGATCAATGTACGCAAGGATGGCAAGTACAGTATGTTCGAGTTCGATCAAAAGAATGATAGTGACCTGGATTTTGTAAAATGGAATAAAGAACAGGACGCCAAACAATAATTAAACAGATCAATGTCTGACCGACAAAAAAGACTGCTGGCGGGCCTGCTGGCAGGTGTAGCTGCATCCATTTTGATCCATTTTGGTACCCGGATCGAAGGGTCTGGTTTTACCAGTCAGATCGACGGCTATGAAAACAGTTCCTATGACAGCCGCATGAGATCCATGGCATCCTTGAGTGAAGAAGCTTCCATCGATGATGTGATCATTATTGATATTGATGATATGGCCATCA
>CAYZJY010000021.1:0-23851 GCA_964478995.1 uncultured bacterium | reverse complement strand
TTGCAAATTCAATTGCCTCTTGAAATGATTTGATCTTTTGTATTGGGATCACAGGGCTAAAAGATTCTTCAGTGACTATATCCATGCCTGGCTTAACATTATCAAAGACAGTTGGTTCATAAAAATAACCTTTTTCAAACTTTTCAGATCGCTTTCCACCAGTTAAGACCCTACAACCTTGGTCTTTTGCAAGCGCAACTTTATTGATGGTATTATTGAACTGCGCCTCAGATGCCATGGGACCTACATCTGTTCCTTTATCCATGGGGTCACCAAGCCTTACTTTTTTTGTCTCTTCTATTAATGCCTCAGTGAATCTATCCACTATTGAATCATATACATATACTCGTTCAACAGAGGTACATACTTGACCTGCATTTACAAAACCTCCCCAAGAGGTTCCTCTTGCAGCAACTTCAATATCTGCATCATCGCAAATAATAACTGGGTCCTTACCTCCAAGTTCAAGAGAAACTTTCTTTAGATTATCCGCAGCCAATCTTGCTATTCTCTTACCTGTACTTACTGATCCTGTAAATGTTATGATGGGTACCTCAGAGTGTTTTACCAATGCCTCCCCTGCTTCTTGGCCATGCCCTGTAATCACATTAATAACCCCTTCAGGCATGTCACCTGCAACAAGTTCAGCCCAATGGAGAATTGACAAAGATGTGATTTCACTAGGCTTCATGATTATGGTATTACCCGCCGCTAGCGCAGGAGCTAATTTCCAACCCATGAGTGATAGAGGATAGTTCCATGGTATGATACAGCCTACCACACCATAGGGCTCATGTCTAACCAAGGACATGGAATTATTATCTACAGGAGCAACGATTCTTCCAACTTGGTCTCGAGCGAGTTCGCTATAATATTCCAAATAATCAGCGAGGTCATCAATCTCTGTCATCGCATCTTTGAACGGCTTCCCCATTTCTGTGGAAATCGTTCTCGCAAGTGATTCAGCATGATCACGAGAATTATTAGCAAGTGATCTCAAATGATCTCTACGCTCACCAGCAGTCAATCCGCTCCATTTTTCGAATGCAACTTTTGCGGCCTTGACAGCCACATCTATGTCATTTTCATCACTTGCTGGCACTTCAGCGATCTGTTCCTCTGTAAATGGATTGAACACTCCAAATTTTTTGCCCGATATTGCATCCTGCCATTCATTATCTATGAAATTCTTATATGTCATTTTTGTTCCTCTTGAAACTTTTTTAGGATTTGGCCCATGTCTTTAAGGAAAAGAATGAAAACAGTTATTGATCCGATCCCAAGAATGACCATTGTGATCCATGAAAATATTTCCCAATAACTCATCTTGACCTTCCTCTTTCCAAAAATAGACCCACGAAAAATCCGATTAAAGATATGGGTACGGTTATGTACATCACAAATTCCTGTAAAAAATCAATTCCAAACCATTCAATGACATATGTTTCCTCCGATGCATCAAATTTTCCCATTGTCATAATATAAATATTCAAGATAATAGTGGAAAATAAACCTGCTCCTGCGCTAAGGAAACCCGCCAGAGGCTTTCTCAATCCTGTAAAATAAAGACCTAACATGATCGGTACTAACATGCTGGATATTAAAATAGATGAAAGGAATACCCACAGACCAAGCATTTGTTCAAATTGGACTGCCATGCCAAAACCAAGAACCCAGGATAATAAGATCCCATATCTAGTGGTCTTTATCAATTCATGATCAGTGGCATTTGGTTTCATTGCTGGCTTATAAATATCATATGAGACATTGCCACCTGCGACCAAACAATAAGAATCCAAAGTTGACATTTCTGTTGACAGAACGCCCGCAAGAAATAATCCAACCACACCTGCAGGCAATGCTGCAACAACCACGGTAAGCAAAGCAGCATCTGGTGCAACATCTGCGGGTAATGTTCCTTGGAGCACTCCTACTTTTGCAGACATTGCCAAGATCGTGATCAACCAATCATAAGAACCCCAAATGAAAATTCCTATGATGAGTGCATTACGAACATTCTTATATGATCTGGCAGCAAATATCCTTTGATAAAATGTTGGCTCAACAAGAATTGAAAGCCCAGTGGACGCATATATGATAATTAAAAAGATATTCAAATCACCCATGGTATCAAAGAAACTTTGTGGTAATGTTTCTATCATTGTATCGAAGCCGCCAATAAAACTCATGGCATAAGGGAAAGCAATTACAATGACCAAACACATCATTACGAATTGAATGGAATCAGTCAAGGCAACTGCCCAGAACCCTCCTGTCAGAGTGTAGATGAGTGCTATTCCACCAAGTACCAGCATACCCGTAATGGGTTCCCAACCAAGGGTCACCTCTGCAACCATGCCAAAACCATAAAGAGAGAGTGCAGGTAATGAGTAAATAAATGATGTTACAGCACCAACATAACGTGTCTTTTTCCCATAGTAACGATCCAAGATATCCGGAAGACTTTTAAAATCATCTTCACGCAGTCGTTCAGCCAGAAGGAGAGCTGCGATCAAGAAAAAAGCATAAGTTGGTCGGGCATATCCAAACCATGCCACAACTCCATCAGTAAAGGCAAGTTGAGTATCACCAAATAAAACATCGATTCCATAATAAGTGGATATGAGAGTTGTGATTAGGAGCGGGGTTGTAAGTGATCTCCCTGCTAAGAAGAAATCATCAAAATCTGAATGCTTTCTTGCAAACCAAAGACCTACACCCACCATTCCTGAAAGGTATATGATGATTATGAAATAATCTATGGTGGCTAGTGGATACATCTCTATGAGATCCAGTCCAAAAACCTATAATAGCGTGCTGCAAAAGGTAAAAACCAAGGATCTTTGCGATAAAAGAACATGGTTTGGTGAGATATCTCCTCAAAGGGGCTTCTACTTTTTTGCCCAGATAATAATAAACCTATTTCTGTCCCAAGATAAGTTGCAATTGACAGCCCATGCCCTCCATATCCAAAAGCATAATGTATTCCCTTTACCTTACCAATATGAGGCATTAGATCAAAAGTGATCCCTAGTTTCCCTGTCCATGTATGAGTGAATTTAACTTCTTCCAGTTCAGGGAAGACTGCCCTAACCTGTGTTGTTAATATCTTAGCGCTCTCATCAAGGTCTAGGTCAGTACTAAGGTCATTTCGCCCTCCCCAAAGCATCCGACCATCAGGTGTAAGTCTAAAATAATTGATGAACCATTTGGAATCATAGAACATTCGTCCTTTTGGACTAAGTTTTTTTTGAAGATCACTATCTAGGACCTCTGATGTTATAATGTAACTTCCAACTGGAAAGACCTTCGGCTTTAATTCTGGCATCAGCATGTCTGTATATCCATTTGTAGCAATGATAACGTTCTTTGCCTTGATAGATCCACGGTTGGTAATAAGTTCATGCAAGGCGCCGTTAGGCCTTATTGATTCGACACGACTATCCTCACATAAGAGAACACCTGATGCAACCACAGATCGTGCCAAACCATCCACGAACTTTGCAGGTTGGAGACCTCCACTGGTCTCATCAGACAAACCACCAAAATAATATTCAGTCCCGATCTCAGTATGAATGTCTTCTTTGTTAACAATTCTCTTTTCATGGCCTAACTCACGTTTTATCCAATCAGCATAGTCCGGAAATTTATCAAAATGAGATTGTTTTGATGCAAGCGCAATATGGCCTTTTCTTTCCCAATCGCATTGGATGCCATCTTCTTCTATGATATCATCCAAGAGTTCGATCGCATCTACAGATGCTCTCCAAAACTCTCGAGCATAGTCTAAACCATATTTTTTATAGATCTTATATATGTCTTGTTTAAGTCCAGGTGTAGCCATACCTCCATTTCTAGAACTTGCTCCCCAACCAACATTATGCTCTTCAAGTATGGCAACAGAAATACCATGCTTGACCAAGACACGTGATGCCGCAAGGCCTGTATACCCACCACCAATGATAGCAACATCGATCTTTTCTGGAATATCAGGTGTGATATCAAAACCAGCCCCTGGTGCATACTCATCTGTCCAATAAACTGAGGCTTTCATTTGTTTATTTAACTGAGGCTTTCACTGATTCCTCAAATATGTTCAAAGTATGATCAATGACCTCATCAGTATGTGCTTCACATAAAAACCAAGGCTCTCTTGGGTCATTCTCTACCCAAATTCCTCGATCATACATGTTATTCATAATCGTCTCATATAATTCATCATTGCTATGTGCTAGGTCACGTACTTCCTCAACTTTCTTATCAGTGATAAGAAACCCTTGAATGTTTGGATGTCCACACATTTGATGGGAAAGGCCAGAATCAGTGAGAATTTGATCAAGTCCATTCTTTAATCTATTACCTCTTTTTGAAAGGTCGCTTAAAACTGGAGACTCATTTAGAATGTCAAGTACAGCATTTGCTGCAGCCATACTAACACCATTCGCACCAAATGTTCCTGCATGTGTTACACTTCCACCGCCTATCACATCCATGACCTCAGACTTCCCACCAAACGCTGCCACAGGCAACCCATTTCCAAGGCTCTTTGCATAAGTTGAGATATCTGGAATCACACTATATGTCTCACGAGCGCCGCCATTTGATAAACGGAAACCTGTTTTCACCTCATCAAAAACAAGGACTATGCCATATTTATCACACAACGATCGTAAATGCGCTAAAAACCCATCTTTTGGTTCAATGCCTGCAATATTTCCCAGGCAAGGTTCAACAAGCATTGCTGCAACTTCTCCGTGGTGATCCTTGACACATTTTTCAACAGCATCAAAATCATTGAAGGGTAAACAAAATACATAATCTCTTATTTTATTGGGAATTCCAGAACCAACTTGCACTGGAATCGGAGATTTTCGAGAACCCATTGCACTAACAGGAGAAGAAGCAGTGCTAAAAAGCACATAGTCATGAGCGCCATGATACTGACCTTCAAATTTGATAAACTTCTCTTTGTTGGTATAGCCTCTAGCTGTGCGGAGAGCGTGCATGGTTGCCTCTGTTCCTGTATTAGTAAATCTGAGCTTTTCCATCCCTGGAATCATTTTGACTAGTTTTTCAGCAACAATTACTTCTAATTCGCTTGTAGCCGCAAACGTTGTTCCGTTTTCTAAATGCTCTGTTACAGCCTGATTGACTCTATCATCTGCATGCCCTAGAATAATAGGGCCCCAACCTAATCTATAATCAATGAATTCATTATCATCTGCGTCCCAAACATGGGCGCCTTTACCTTTTACAATGACAGGTGTTCCTTTTTCACCTAAAAAACGAAAGTTTGAACTAACGCCTTTTACAAGGACATTTAATGCTCGGTCAAAAATCGGTTGGGATTTTTCTCGTGAATAACTCATCTAAACTCCATTACGTTGGGCCAACTTATCTATAACAATTATAGTTTTTCATTAAATATCTAACATATTTTTGATAACTGACAGTCTATCTATTAGATTCTAATAAAGGCAAAAGCACTTTATCTTTAAATCGCACTTATAATGTTCAGGAACATTAACATGAGAAAACAATTTTTCAAAAAAGTATTGTTTATAATCCAATTTTCTTTTCTCTTTGGGTCTTCACTACAAACACCTCAAAATTTCTTAGGCTATGAGCTTGGAGATAAATTTACTTTTCATCATGATGCAATTAGTTATTTTAAACATATCTCTGAGGTCTCCAACCACATTAATTTTATAGAATATGGTAGATCTTATGAAGACCGACCCCTGGTCATAACCATTATAAAGCATCCAAAAAATAACAATTCTTTTGAGCAGATAAGGACTCAACACCTGATCTCGTCAGGTTTAAGTGAGGGTGAAAAAACAGGTGACGATCTGGCTGTTGTATGGCTCAGTTACTCGGTGCACGGAAATGAGTCTAGTTCAATGGAAGCCGCAATAAAAACCGTGCATTCTTTTGCAGATACTTCAAATGAAAAACAAATGAAATGGTTAGAAAAGGTAGTTGTAATCATCGATCCTTGTATTAATCCAGATGGTCGAGATCGTTATGCAAATTTTTACAGAATGACAGGAAATAAGGTACCAGATATAGATGTAAATACACGTGGTCATAGAGAACCATGGCCTGGAGGAAGGACAAATCATTACTACCATGATCTAAATAGAGATTGGTGCTGGCAAAGCCAGAAAGAATCACAAGAAAGAACGCGCATTTATAAAAAATGGATGCCTCATGTCCACGTAGATTACCATGAACAATCCTATGATGAGCCTTATTACTTTGCACCTGCAGTTGAACCTTATCATAAATTAATCACTCCATGGCAAAGAGAATTTCAGCAGATCATCGGCAGTAACAACGCGGATTATTTCGATAAAGATCAACTCCTCTATTTTAGGAATGAGGTATTTGACCTACTCTATCCTGGATTCGGCGATACTTATCCCATCTTTAATGGGGCATTGGGCATGACCTATGAAAAAGGTGGAAGCGGTTCTGGTGGAGTTGCCGTAAAAACATCTGCAGGCGATACGCTAACATTAAAAGAAAGATTAGAACATCATTATTTGACTGGACTCTCAACTGTAGAGGCAACATATGAGAATACCGAAAAGGTCATAGCGGAGTTTAACAAATTTTTTAAAAATCCCTATTCTACGCCCACCAGTATATACAGGTCATTTGTTATCTCACACAAAAATAATATTGATAAAATAAATGACCTTATTCATCTGCTAAAATTGAATAACATTCAATATGGTTCGGTTTCTAAACCTCAATCAAATTTAAATGCTTTTAATTACATAAATAGAAAAGTCGAAGATATAAATGTATCTGAAAAAGATATCATTATCTCTACTCAACAAGATCTTGGCGTTCTAGCAAATGTGCTATTTGAGCCGAAGACACATATTTCTGATACATTAACATATGATATAACTGCATGGTCGTTACCATATATTTATGGACTAGAGGCTTTTGCAACTGAAACCGTGTTAGAAGTAAATATAAAAGATCAAGAACCTTTAGCTCAAAAAAACTTTGAGTTACAAGAAAATCCGTATGGCTACCTAGTTGAGTGGGGTACTATAAATGGGTTAAGATTTCTAGCAGATATATTAAAGAACAATATTATAGTCAGGGTTGCAGAAAAACCTTTTACAAATAACGAAATAGAATATAGGCCAGGCACACTCTTTATTTCTCCACGAGGGAATGAACATTTAGGCGCTAAGCTCCATAAGGTCATTCAAAATGCAGCAATAAAATATCAGCCTAAATTACATTCAATAAAAAGTGGTGCCTCTAGCAAAGGCATTGATCTTGGATCTTCTAATTTTAATGTGATTAAAAAACCTCGAATCGGTGTTTTGGCAGGTGAAGGAACCTCTAGTAATAATTTTGGTGAGATATGGCACTTTTTTGAACAGCAGATAATGTTCCCATTATCTGTATTCAATACATCAAATTTCAGTTCTCTTCCTTTCGCAGAACTAGACGTATTGATAATGCCAAATGGAAGTTATGGTTTTTTAAAAACAGAGACCATTCCAAGCTCACAGATAAAGAAGGAAACTGGTGCTTCTAAGATCATCAAATCATCTCCTCCGCCTGAATTATTGAAATGGGTAAATAAAGGAGGTCGGTTAATCGTTATTGGCTCAGCTATGAAAAAATTCATAGATCAAAAGGGCTACGGTTTGGTTAAATATGAATCAGAGAGCGCAAAAAAAGAAGCAACTAAACTTATCCAAAAAGAAAAGTTGAAGGAGAGAGATAAAAAATATGGTGGGCGTGAACGTAAGAAACTAATCGATACAATATTTGGAAATATTGTAATGCTTGAGATGGACAATACCCATCCTCTGGCCTTTGGTTATGATAAACATTACTTTAGCCTAAAACTTGAAAAAGATCTGTACCCCCTTTTGCCAAAAGGCTGGAATGTAGGAATATTAAGGAATGCTGATTCTCATGTATCTGGTTTTATGGGACACCGTATAAAAAAGAAAATAAATAATAATTTGATATTTGGTGTTCATGAATCAAAAAAAGGCAGGGTCATTTATATGGCAGATAATCCACTCTTCCGATCATATTGGTATAATAGTAAGGTATTATTCGGTAATGCATTATTTTTTGTTACAGATTGATCCTTGAAAACTTGAACTTCTTTAATTCTAAATAATATAACCTATAATGAAAAAAACTATTGTACTTCTGTCTGGTGGATTAGACTCCACAACATGCCTTGCTATCGCAAAAGATGCTGGGTTTGAAATATCAGCATTGACGATCAACTATGGACAGCATCATGACTTTGAGTTACAGGCTTCTCGCCAAGTCATAGATCATTTTAACATAAATAGTCATAGCATCATTGATATTGACCTATCACAATTTGGAGGTTCTGCATTAACGGATGACATGGAAATCCCAAAAGATCGGAATGAGAATGAAATGGTGGATATTCCAGTGACGTATGTACCAGCAAGGAATACTGTATTCTTGTCCTTGGCGCTTGCATGGGCAGAGACCTTAGGAGCATATGATATTTTCATTGGAGTAAATGCAGTAGACTATAGTGGATATCCAGACTGCAGACCAGAATACATTACTTCCTTTGAAAAAACTGCAAACCTTGCAACGAAAGCAGGAGTATCAGGTGAAAAGTTTAAGATCCATACTCCATTGATAGACATGAGCAAGTCTGATATCATCGCTCTTGGATTAAAAATGGGCGTTGACTATGGTTTAACATCAACTTGCTACGATCCAAAACCCAACGGTAATCCCTGTGCGCGATGTGATGCCTGTTTTCTTAGGCTAAAGGGGTTTGATGAAGCAAATAGCATCGACCCACTAAACTATTCTGACCATTGATGTATAAGATCAAAGAAATCTATTACACACTGCAGGGAGAAGGGTTTCACACTGGAAGACCCGCTGTCTTCATTCGATTTACAGGATGCAACCTATGGAGTGGTCTAGAAAAAGATCGTAAAGATGCCATCTGCAATTGGTGTGATACAGATTTTGTAGGTATCAATGGTGTAAATGGGGGGAAATATTCTACAATGGAAATAAAAGAGATCATTAGTCAACTTTGGCCAAAAAATCAATCTTCAAAGCCTTATGTTGTATGCACAGGAGGCGAGCCACTTCTGCAAATTGATGATTCTCTCATTGAGTGTATTCATGATGCAGGTTTTGAGATTGGCCTAGAAACCAATGGAACCTTGAACCCTCCAGATGGAATTGACTGGATATGTGTCAGCCCCAAGGCAAATGCAGACCTAATACTTATCAAAGGTAACGAATTAAAAATAGTTTATCCTCAATGCGGAATTAATCCCAGGATATATGAAAAATTGGAATTTGAACATTTTTTCATCCAACCCATGGATGGTGATAACCAAGAGACCACCACAAAAAAATCTAAGGAATTTGTTATGAAACATCCCCTCTGGAAGCTTAGTCTTCAGACCCATAAAATAATGGGTATACCTTGATTTGAACCATGGAAGTATATAAAACATTCGCAGTGGAAGCTGCTCGATCTTTACCCCATCTGCCTGATGACCATCCTTGCAAAAGGATACATGGCCATTCATTCAAGATAACCATCACTGTTAATGGCCAAATAAATGAAGATACTGGTTTTGTCATGGATTTTTCGGAAATCGATTCTGTTTTTTCCCCAATTCATGAAATGATCGATCATGCATACCTTAATGAAATTAAAGGACTTGAAAACCCATCCAGTGAAAATCTTTGTCATTGGATATGGTCTAAACTCAGTAGTTCACTTCCTGGTCTGAAAAAAATAGAAATAAAGGAAACGGAATCTACCGGTTGCATATACCAAGGAGAAAAACATGGCCAAGGCTGAAGGAAAAATATTTGATTATCATGATGAGTCTCACATTGATGCGAGTCTATTGGAGGTCTTTGATTTTGACAGTCCAGAACAATACATAAAAACTGAGACCGATGAGTTTAGTGCAGTTTGTCCATTTAGTGGACTTCCTGATATCTCCTATGTGAAGATAGAATATTTTCCAACTGGCGGGAAGTGCGTCGAGTTAAAATCTTTAAAATATTATTTTGTTAGTTTTCGAAATGTTGGCATATACCAAGAGGCCGCAACCAAGCGCATATACTCAGATCTATGCTCAGCATTAAAGACAGATCGATTGATGATAACTACTCTTTACAACATACGTGGGGGGTTTCAAACAACCTGTGTAGAAGGTTCATTGGATTAGGTCATGGGGTCCCATGGGTGCCAAGACATGATCTCTTCTGTCAGGCGCATCTTATTGAAGCATCCGAAGGATGCTTTTATTACTCAGAAAAAGATCAATAATCAATCAAAAAAACTTAATTACTCCAGCCCACCAGATCTCAAATTGGCATGTGAGCAATATGAATATTTTCTAAAACTGATCCTCGCTTTTGAACCGGAAGTCCATTTCTTGCCTAGATCCAATGATTCATCGCTTGATTCGATCTATACCCATGATCCTTGCATAATAACCAATGATGGTGTGATACTATGCAACATGGGCAAGAAAGAACGATCTACCGAGCCAGATGAAATGAGTCTATTTTTCAGTTCTATTGGCATTCCAATAAAAGGTCGCATAAAAAGTCCTGGGACCTTAGAAGGTGGAGATATTGTATGGATCGATGAGCGTACAGTTGCAATTGGGGAAGGCTACAGATCAAATGCAGAGGGGATAAGACAATTCAAAGAAATATTAGGTGATCAAATAGATGAAGTAATATCCGTAGCGCTACCACATTGGACCGGTTCTAAGGATTGTTTGCATTTAATGAGCAATGTTTCACCCATAGACCATAAATTATTTTTAGTGTATTCTAGGTTGCTTTCGGTGCCATTCAGAAAATATCTTCTCAATCGTAAAATCAAACTAATTGAAGTTCCTGATGAGGAATATTATTCCATGGGATGTAATGTATTGACAATGGCAAGACGAAAGGTGATCATGATAAAAGGAAATCCCATCACACAAAAAAGGCTCGAAGATGAAGGTGTGGAGGTCAGCACATATAATGGTTCAGAGATATCATTGAAAGGTGCTGGCGGCCCCACTTGTCTCACTCGTCCATTTTATAGGTCTCACCAATGATGAAAGGCAATCAATTTGACGCTGCAACCCAACTAAGATTATCACCCTTTTTTGATCGGACATCTAAATTAAATGAATCTCAAGAATGGCGACGATGGTCGGGGTACCTCTCTGCCACAAATTATGAGCTTACACATGAAAATGAATATTTTGCCATTCGCACCAAGGCTGCCCTTCTAGACATCACTCCATTGTATAAATACATCATCAAAGGGAGGGAATCTCAAAGATTTCTTCATAGATTGGTCACAAGAAACATTAATATATGTAAGGTTGGACAGGTTATGTACACACCTTGGTGTGATGAGGATGGAAAGGTGATCGATGACGGTACAGTACAAAGATTATCAGAGAATAAGTTTCGTTTAACCAGTGCAGAACCAAATTTAGAATGGCTAGAGCATAATTCCCGAGGAATGGATCTAACCATAATTGATGACTCATTGACAACTGCAGCATTGGCTATTCAAGGACCTAATTCCCGCTCAATACTTAACGCAGCCTCCAATGACTCTTTAGACACACTTAAATTCTTCTGGATGATGAACACAAACTTTGAAGATATCCCTGTTTCAATTTCTAGAACAGGATATACGGGTGATCTTGGTTATGAGATATGGATGGACCCCAAAGATGCCTTATTTGTTTGGGACCTTCTTATTGAAAAAGGAAAACCTTATGGGATAACTCCAACAGGTCTTCAGGCATTGGACATCTCTCGCATAGAGGCAGGACTGATCTTACTTGACGTGGATTATATTTCATCAAGGCATGCGTTGATCGAATCTAGAAAATCTTCTCCATTTGAATTAGGACTTGGTTGGTCAGTAAAAATGAAGAAAGATGATTTCATTGGAAAAAGAGCATTGGAGAAAGAACTAATAAATGGTCCAGAATGGAAATTCATTGGAATTGAAATACAATGGGATGAATTGGAAAAACATTATAGAAAGGTTGGACTTGCCCCAGGTCTACCCTCTACTGCTTGGAGAACCAGTACACCATTATATCATGGTTCTGAACAAGTTGGTTATGCGACCAGTGGCGCGTGGTCACCAATATTGAAGCGTTACATTGCACTTGCACATGTAAAAGCTGAATATGCAAAAAAGGGAACCATACTTGATTTTGAATTAAAGATAGAACATTTTAGAAAATTGACACCTGCCAAGGTAGTACAAACTCCATTTTATGACCCTGAGAGGAAAAGATCATGCCCCGGTTAGATAAATATGATGCCATAGTCATTGGTGGAGGCCATAATGGGCTTACTGCAGCAGCCTACCTTTCAAGGGCAGGAAAAAAGGTCTTGGTCCTGGAACGTAGACATGTGCTAGGGGGTGCTGCTGTGACTGAAGAGATCTTTCCAGGATTTAAATTTTCGGTCTGCTCATATGTAGTAAGTTTGATGAAGCCAAATGTAATGCGAGAACTAATGCTCCCAAAATTTGGTCTGGAGTTACTTCCTCTAGAAAGCACATTCACGCCTTTAGATAATGATTATTTGTTGCGAACAGCTGATGGAGATCAAACCTATAAAGAGATCGCACGTCATTCTAGAAAGGATGCTGAAACATATCAACGTTTTGGTCCTCTCATGGGGCAAATTGGGATGGCCGTTAGGCCGATACTAGAAACAATAGCACCAAATGCACTCAGACCATCATTATCAGATCTCTTTGCAACAAAAAAACTATTAGATCACTTTAAAACTCTTTCAAGTGAACAATTTGAGTATCTGACAAAACTCATGACAATGAGTTCAGCCGATTTCTTAGATGAATGGTTTGAATTTGAACCATTGAAATCCACCATGTCTGCAAGTGGCATCATAGGAACATTCATGGGACCAAGATCACCAGGATCGGCATATGTCATGTTACATCATTACATGGGTGATATTGATGGTGCTTTTCGTGCATGGGGATTTCAAAGAGGGGGTACAGGAGAGGTTAGCATGGCCATCGCCAGATCGGCAGAACATTTTGGAGCAACCATCATGACAGAGGCATCTGTGAATAATGTTATTGTAAAAAATGGAAGAGCAGTAGGTGTTGCACTTGAAAATGGCGATGAATATGAGGCTGACATGGTCATATCAGGTTTAGATCCTAAATTGTCATTTTTGAAGATGATCGAGGAAAAGGAACTTCCTACTGATTTTATCAGATCAATAAAAAACTTCAGAATAAGGGGTTCTTCAGGTAAGGTAAACCTTGCACTTGATGGCCTACCAGACTTCACATGTTTACCAGGCGAAGGGCATCATCATAGGGGAGCAATATCGATCAGCCCAGATTTTGATTATTTGGAAAAAGCATACGACGATGCAAAATATGGAAACTTTTCTCAAAGACCTTTCATGGACATAATCCTTCCTTCTGTCCTAGATCCTGAGATGGCACCCCCAGGAAAACATGTCATGTCCTGCTTTGTTCAATATGCACCCTATGATCTAAAAGGTGGATGGAATGATGAGAAAAGAGAGGCATTTGGTGATGCAGTGGTGGATGCACTGGCCAGATATGCACCAAACATAAAAGATATCATATTACATCGACAAGTATTGACACCTGCAGATCTTGAAGACACCTTTGGTCTTACAGAGGGTAATATCTTCCACGGAGAATTGACCATTCAACAATTATTTTCATTACGACCTGCAGTAAAATGGGCAGATTATACTACTCCCATAAAAAATTACTACCAGTGTGGATCAGGCACCCACCCAGGAGGTGGGATTACGGGTTCTCCTGGTGAAATGGCAGCAAAAAAAATATTAGGTATCTATTGATCATGGCACAACATGATATCATCATAATTGGAAGTGGCATCAATAGCCTTGTTTGCGCTGCAGTGCTTGGCAAAGCAGGTAAGAAGGTTCTGGTGCTAGAAGCTAGGAACAAAATTGGAGGATTAGCATCCACTAATGAATTTGCACCTGGCTTTAAATGCAATGTTATTCATGATACAGTGAAGTGGATCGATCCTAGGGTCTCTAAAGAACTTCAAGTTGAATCTCAAGGTCTTGAGTTGGTCGACCTTGATGTGAAACGAATTGCTCTTGGTTCTGATGATAATGAACACATCCTTTTTCATCAAGACCCACTAATCACATCTGAATCCATTAGCAAATATTCCAATAAAGATGCTGATAAATGGGAAGACTTTGTCAAGCACATTGATGGGCTAACGAAATTCTTGGAACAACTTTATCAATTGACTCCTCCTGATTTACCAAATATTGGATTAATGGATGCATTATCCATGAGATCTCTTTTGGGACCGATATTAAAACAAGGATCTCAAGGTCTTGTAGACCTAGCAAGGACTGCTCCCATGATGATGCCGGAGTTCATGGATGAATGGTTTGAAAATGAACTTCTTCGCAGCGCATTGTCTACAGCAGGGATCAATGGCCTATCTTACGGTCCATATGCTGCCGCTACTGGCTATAATTTTTTACATCAACATCTACACAGCAAAGGAAGCATACATAACGCAAATATTGTAAAAGGGGGTACAGGTAATTTCCCAGAGACTCTAAAGAAAATTCTAGGATCACATAATGTAGAAATAAAGACAAATGCAAAGGTCACATCGATCAACATTAAGAACAATGCATGTGAAGGTGTTACGATTCATGATGGAAACCAGATTATGTCAGACCAAGTCGTATCAGGCTTGGATCCAGATAATACATTCATGAATTTAGTCGGCGCTCCAAACCTTGATCCCAATTTTCATACTCAGATCAAAAACATAAAATATAGAGGCAGTACTGCTCGTATTCATTTTGCATTAAATGAGATTCCCGAGATCCAAGGAATAACTGATGAACAGATGAATACTGTATTTTCCATTTGTCCATCTATGGAAAAATTGGAAAAAGCTTCCGATGCAGTAAAATATGGATTCATATCCAATGAACCCTATGTGGAGTTCTCCATACCTACCACTGTAAACTCTGATTTTGCCCCACAAGGAAAACATGTTCTTTCTGCATCGATACAATATGCTCCATATCATCTGAGAGATCGAAAATGGGATTCAGATTCGAAGAAAGAATTGAGTCAAAACACTATTAAGGTCTTAGAAAAAAAGATCCCTCATTTTTCAAAATTAATTGAGACATTCGTTGTGCACTCTCCAAAAGACCTTGAGAATGAATTTGGACTGACAGAAGGAAATCTGAATCATGGAGAAATGACCCTTGATCAGTTGTTGTTCATGCGCCCTACTGCCTCCAGTTCACAATATAGTACCCCTTTTGATAATCTATTTTTATGTGGTCCTGGAACACATCCAGGAGGTGGTCTCCATGGGATGAATGGATATAATGCAGCGAAAAAGGTCTTGGATAGGTGAGTTTTAAAACTACAGCTGAAACATTAGAAATAGGTTCACACACCCTAGAACGAGAATATTACATTGATCATGAAATTTTAAAAAAGGAGTATGAAAAGATTTTCCATGGACAATGGATCTGTGCAGGAAGATCTGAACATATTCGGAACCCCGGCCAATACAAGATCTTAGATATGGGAAATGAAAGCGTTATCTTGCTCCGAGATCAGAAAGGAGATCTAAAAGCATATTATAATGTATGTAGGCATAGAGGTACTAGAATCTGTAATGAAAAAGGCGGTGATTTTTCAAAGTCGATACAATGTGGTTATCACGGTTGGACCTATGCATTAGATGGATCTCTTGTGGGGGCACCTCACATGAACACTGTGAAAAATTTTTACAAGAGCGATTATCCATTACATACAGTGGCAATAAATGAATGGGAGGGTTTTATTTTTATTAATTTGTCAGATGAACCTGAAGATTTCAATAAACTTTTTTCACCGATCTCTAAAAGATTCTCAAACTGGGATCTTTCAAATCTCCGGACCTTTGAAACGTTCGAATATGAAGTCAATGGTAATTGGAAACTTGTCATTCAAAATTATTGTGAGTGCTACCACTGCCCCATATTACATCCTGATCTAGCCGCAATTCATGATTACATGGGAGGGCGTAATGACCTTTTTGATGGTCCCTTCTTAGGTGGATACATGGATTTTAATGAGGACAAAGATAGCATAACCTCTAGCGGGAAACTTTGTTGTCCACCTCTTCCAAGAATTAAGGAAGAAGACAAAAAACGAGTTTATTATTATTCCATATTTCCAAACATGCTCCTTAGTCTTCATCCAGAATATGTAATGTACCACACTGTCTCACCCAAAGATGTAGACAAATGCATCGTGTCATGCAGTTGGCTATTCCCGACAGATGTGATCAAAGATCAAAAAAAACATAAACTGCAGGATGCTATAGACTTTTGGGACATGACCAATAAACAAGATTGGCATATATCCGAATTATCTCAACTTGGCATCCAGTCAAAAAAATACTCACCAGCGCCTTATTCAGGTCAAGAAAGTTTATTAGCTGCGTTTGATAAACATTATAAATTGACCATAAAATAAAAAAGGGCATTTAAGCCCTTTTTTATTTTATCATCCTATAAATTATAACTGGTCAATTATTGATTTAGGAAAATGCATTGTAACTAACATATTTGGAACATCGACAACTTCAGCAATCTTTAAGTCTCCAACCAACGAACATAACATATAAGCATCCTCAGGAGATATCTCATAATTATTGCTCAAGTGGTCTACCATATAATTCACCGCCTTTTTGGTCGCTATGTCAATAGTTTCACCAAAACCAGTAACTGCATAGTAATCATCTGTCTCATACTGAGGTTCCTTGATCGCAGGCTTATCTTTTAGGACCCTCAAACGATAGGTGAATGTCATGGGTGCTTCTATGGCAGTACCGCAGACCTCACCTAAGCCCTGTACTGCATGTCCATCACCAATGGAAAACAATCCACCTTTTACAAAGACTGGAAAATAAACAGTTGTTCCTTCAACAAGACTTGGATCATCCATGTTGCCACCGTTTGCTCTAGGTGGGATTGTCGAAAGCATTTCTTCCGTATCAGGAGCAACCCCCATTATTCCTGGGAATGGTTTAAGAGGGATCTTTACCTTATCATTGAACATGGAGGTCTTATTTTGAACATCTATCTTGTGGATATTTAATTTTGGATCTGGAAAACGATCTGCCAAAAAGCCAAAACCACCCACTATTGCCTGCCAGCCGTAATCATGAAGATCTATTTTTAATAGATCAACTGCCAAGATGTCCCCGACTTCTGCTTCTTCAACAAAAACAGGACCAGTTATGGGGTGTATTGGTCCAAAATCAATATTTGCAAGGTCTTCAAGTTTGGCCTCAGAATGCAATTGCCTATCAGAAGCCTCGTATGTATCTGCTTTTATTACTGCACCAGATTTTACTGTAAGCACTGGAGGTATCAGTTTACTGAACTTGTTATGCTTTTGATCAGCGGTCAATACATGATCTGGGATAATCACATTTTCTTGCGAACAAGAATAGAAGGTCAGGATAATGATCATCAAAATGATTCTACTCATTATTAATTTCCTTTTAATTTTTATAGCAAAAAGGCCTCTTTCGAGGCCTTTTTGCTTATTTTAAATCAAACCTTAACCAGGAGTTTCTGTCTCTGGTATTGGGAATGTAACTACAGCATCACCATCTCTATCAAGAGGAAATTCTGCTGTTTTTCCATAATGCCTCATATCTGTAAGTCTATGACCTTCAAGAAAAAGCGAATAACGTTTCTCATGAAGTACACGGTCGTGCGCATTGGTTGCATCTGTACCGGTATATTCGGCTGCACCAGCTGCAGTACGAATGGAATTCATAATGCTCTCCGCGTCTGAGTAATCACCATTACCAATGTGTACCTCTGCTTGAAGTAGTTGTAATTCAACGGCTCTCATCATTGGAACTGGATCATATGACCCACTATACAATGTAGGCGCTAAATAACTTTGTAACCCATCATATGTAATGGTGTCCTCACGAACCAGAACGTTATTTGTCACTCTTGTATCTCCTTCGTGGGCATCCGTCAAGAATGATGGGTGTACCATCAGTTTTAGTGTTGCTGCACTAGGATCTTCAAACATCTGGTTATCCACATCATTTGCACCAGAACTAAAGACGTGATAAACACCTAAGTCATGATCACCGCCATTCATCCATGCGTCAACTGATGTCAATGCTGTTTGAGCCTGACTCCATTTATCCTGTAAGACTGATACTCGAGCCATTAGCCCGCGGTTGAAATGAGCGAACGTAGCAGGAGTATCGAAACCTGCAAAACCATCTGAAAGAGCAAATGAAAAAGCATCACCTGCATCTGAACCAGTTAAATTGGCATGTCCCGCATTAAGAAGGCTCTCAATCTCAGAAAGAACTTCAGCTTTTGATGCAGTAGCAGCATCGATGTCACCATCGTAATTAATACGGGCACCATTGGTATCCGTAAGATTCAAGATGCGCATTAAACAGTAAGCATTTACCGTTTGAGCAAATCCTTTTGCACCTGCATCTACCTCTGTACTATTCAAAATGGTCTGGCAGTTTGAGATGACCTTGTAGTTTGCTGCCCATGGTGTATAGCATAAAAACCCACCTGGATCGATAGGTCCGCGTAACAATTCACCCGTATACCTGGGATCAGCAGGTTCTAGGTAATATGCCTCACGGCCAACGACCAACATGTCTCTCATGTATACGCCAAACCCTGATCGCATCTGTGCTTCAGCACCTGTGACCAAGGATTGGATCGTAGCAGTGTCATTTGTTGGATTATTAGGGTCTGGAAAATCCAGATCTTCACATCCTGTCCAAAATAGTACCAAGACCATTGGCAGGATCTTCATTATAGTATTTTTTATTGTATTCATATTTAAGTCCTCCTCGGATTAGAATCCCATTGAAACAGTAAAATAGGTGCTCTTTGATAGTGGGAATGGATTTGTATCCACTGAACCACCTACAGCCTCATTACCAAACTGACTTACTTCGGGACTTAAACCTGAATAATCAGAATTCATCCACCAGTTACGAAGAGCAAGACCAAGTTGAACATTACTTAGGCCGTATCCTTCTGTTAGGCTATTAGGCAATGTGTAGGTCAAACTAAGATCTCTTAAAGCAGTATAGGTAGTTGATTCAACATATGGAGCAGTTACTCCTCCCAATACTGTTAAGCGCTCTGTACCATTACCAGCAGCTGTTCCATCACCATCCAGATCTAGTTCTTCTTTATCATAGTCTACTGTAGTACCACCGAGATCATAAATCAAGTTCGCAAGATTGATGGCATGGCCACCTTCCTTGTGATCAATGAGAAATGAAAGAGATAATGGTCCAAAACTGAATGAGTTTCTAAATGAAAGACGATAGTCTGGGTTCTCATTACCTAATTTCTGATGATCGTCTCCATCCATCTCACTACCGATGATGGTCGTTGGAGACCAACCTTGCTGAATTCGATAGGTTCCTAGAAACGTGGCGAATCCACCAAAGTTATATGGGTCAACAGTCAATTTTGTAACTTCAGACTCATTGGTGTAATAGGTCATGTGAAAGTTCCAATCAAGCCCGCCTAATTCCACAAGGTTTGTTGGATTAAGGCCAAGAGCAAGCTCCATACCACTGGTTTTCATTTCACCCCCATTTTCCCATGCTTCTGTTGCTCCAGATGAAGGTGCCTTATCAACTAACAGGATAAGATCCTCAATATTTTGCTGATACATGGTTGCTTCAACAGTCGCAAATCCACCCATCATAGAGAAATCAGCACCAAACTCAAGTTCAGTCGTTCTTTCTGGCTTGATGTTAGGATTACCTAAAGTTGAGGATGCAACCAGACCATTGATACCGCCAATATTTGCTGATGACATGGTTGTATACTTTGCCTTTGTTTGAGGCATGTTACCGGTTTGTCCCCATGCACCACGAAGTTTTAGATTATCAAATACTGCAAGTTCACCCAACTGATAGGATAATGCTGCCTTTGGATACCATTCTTGTGTTTCCGTATCACCCATGGTACTAGATACATCACCACGCATACTGAATGCCGCGTAGATATTATCACCAACTGTCACTTCTTCTTGGAAGAACATTCCACGATCCTGACGCATTTTTCTATCGTGATAAACGGCTTGTGAACTTGCCTTATCTACATTTGTCTGCGTTGGGATCATCCCAGTTGCATGGACAAATACCGAGTTCCAATCATAGGTTTCGTATTGAAGTCCTGCAGTTGTATTGAAATTCATACCTGGCATTTTCATCTTATGAACAACATTCAATGATAAGTTTGTATTCAAATTATCAGTTGTTGTCATAACAGATTGCCCGGCCTCATCTTTTGCAGATTCGATCTGTAAGAATGGTGGGATGAAAACCTGATTTTCCTGATTATAAAAATCAGCTCCTGCGATAGCAAGGAAATCAAGGTTCATGTTATCCGCTTTGAAAAGATTGTAGTCCAATCTCAAAGAACCCAAGGCACGATGTGTGAGTTCATTATTCACAAAGTACTCAGCCGTTTCCAAAGGGTTAGATGGGTTCAATGGATGAATTGGGAAAGAACCATCACTATTTTGTCTTATGTCAATGAAACTTGGAGTGAAACCAATGGAAAAACCGTAGGTCATGTTGGTATTATCATTACCAGTGACACCACGATCTGACTCAGAGCGAACAAGATTTGTTGATACAGACAACTTTGCCTTATCACTTAGACGATGGTCTACATTTAATCTCCCTGACATTTTCTTATAACCAGTGTTTTTGATGATTCCACCTTCATCCATGTATTGTCCACCTAGGTAAAATTGGGTTGTTTCATCACCACCAATTGCACTGAGCGTATGCTCGGTCAACTCTCCTGTTTCACCATAAAGTATTTCTTCATAGTCAAAGTCATTTCCTGCCCAACTACCACTTTCATTATTACCTAATGCTGCAACATCGGCACCATATTGCGCCTCTGCTTCAGCGTAATCTTCAAATACCCTATGTCCCATCTTTCTCAGGAGTTCTGATGAACCTGTTTTTGTTGAAAAATTAAATTTTGTCTTTCCACCTTTACCTCGTTTGGTATTTATGATCACAACACCATTGGATGCTTTCGCTCCATATATGGCTGCTGCACTCGCACCCTTCAAGACCTCAACACTAGCAACATCATTGGGGTTTATATCACCAATCCGGTTGGTTGGTTGACCTTGCGGTCTGGAACTACCAGCTCCAGTGGCTGCAGTGACAACATCAACACCCGATTGATTCGCATCATTATTTACAATAATACCATCAATCACATATAATGGTTGCGTGCTTCCAGTTAAAGTGGATTGACCACGAAGATTGACATTTGTTCCGCCACCTGGTGCACCAGTATTCCTTCTAATATTGACACCAGCGAATTGACCACTCAATGCTTGGTCCAATGTTTGAGTTGGGGCATTCACCAAATCATCACCTGAAACAGAGGCTACTGCATTTGCAGCATTTCTTCTTTTAACAGTACTAACCAAACCGGTGACAACCACCTCATCCTGTCTTAAGACATCTGCTTCCATTGCAAAATTGCCAGCACCACCACTAGTGGATAACTCTTGAGTCTTATAGCCAATGTATGCGACAACGACAGTTTCGCTACCGTCTACATTTAAACTATAGGATCCATTAACATCTGTAGTTGTACCCACAAAGGTACCCTTGACAAAGACCTGTGCACCAACTAGTGGCTCACCTGTCTCACTATCAGTAACCTTCCCCGTTAGTGCCTCAGCATACATGAATGATGCAAAGGATACCAATGTCACAAGGAATGCACTTCTAATAAATCGATGTTTTATCATTTGTACTCCATTTTATTATTTGTAAAATAAAAAACCCGCTTTTCAGCGGGCCTTAAATTTTCTATTGTTTTGTTTAGAAAATAATCACCCGCTCGAACTATCTATAATAATCTGCCACCCGATATATTCTCGGATCCGATAATTGATAGTGAGAATCTGTTTATTTATCATACTTGTATATTAACCATAATTATCCAAAAACAAACATAAAATATCAATTCACTAATTATTAAATAATAACATAAGATTTTAAGGGAAAATTTCTTCATTAAATATTATACAAATTTTAGTAAAGGTGATTTTTTTACACCATTTTACATAATAGATTTCCCGACCAAATTCTTGTGAATATTGATCCGGTAGCTCAGTTGGTAGAGCAGTGGCCTTTTAAGCCATTGGTCGTGCGTTCGAGTCGCACCCGGATCACTTGAGGAAAATACCATAGTCCTCTCACAAAGCCCTCGGTAACTACTGGGGGCTTTTAATTTCAATTCTAATCATACTTATTCATTACTTATCAAATAAGGGACACAAAAACAAGGGACACACCCCTATGGCTAACCTATACCTTAATGTGTATTAGTTAGGAGTTTAAGTATGAGTTTAGGTTGTTAAGAATGGTTAAGGTGTAGGTGTGATAAAATAGATGTGTGTCCCATATTTTTGCCTATATCAAAGATGAATGCTAGATTTGGGTAAGGAGATTATTATGAAGAAATATTTATTACCGATTTTATTGATTGGGATTTGGGGTTGTGAAGATGCTGACACAGAAGCACCATCCGTATCAATTCAATCCCCACTAGGCGGAGATGAAGTCTCAGGTGTTGTGAGCGTTCAAGTCAATGCATCAGATAATAATGGACTGGACAAAGTAGAACTCTATTCTACTGCCAATGGATTAGAAGGCACATCATCACAAGATGCTACTATTCATACTTTTGAATGGAATAGTGATTTGGTTGATAATGGTCAATATGGAATCTATGCAGTTGCCTATGATGATGCGGGGAACTCTGCCACATCAGAAACAGTACAAATCACAGTAAGAAATACAATCACCCTTACTCTTACCAATCAAACACATACTCCGATGGCATTTCAATTTGGACAAGGTGCGAACCCAGAGTTGGAAGATTTAATCGAAGAAGGCGCTAGTTACGATATAGAGGTTGAAAAAGATAGAGGTGTTTGTACTATTCAATCCTTTACTACTGCAAACTATGGTTTAGTTATGGTTTGGGACTTTGACCTTACTATTGGTTCAGAAGATATAGACCAACCTCTCTATTATGGTGGTGACTATTTCTTTCTCAACTTAAGAAACTCATCATCCTATACAATTAATGATTTTTATGTTAATAGGTATCTGACTACTGAATATCACTTAGAATTGGATATGCCTAATAACAATACTTGGTACGGAATAGGTTACTTTAATGCTTGGACTAATTCTAATGTATATATCTATACAGATACCCAAGATAATGGATGGTATATTGACCCTATAACCCTTTCGTTTCAAAACAACCAGACTTATGACACAGATTTTGATGTATCTGCTAACCTTACAATCGTTGGCGGTGGGACTGATGAACCAGTTGAAAATGGTATGCTACCTACAAGAGTCTTTGAAAAACCTGATGGAGAGATTGACTTTAGTATCTTTGATTAGTTCCGTGTAATAAAAGACTAATTATCTTATAAATGTTATTAAAGAGTTACACATAGACATCTATTAATTATATTCCCTTACCCTTCCCACCTTCCATTTGGGGTTAATGCTTCACATGGCGGGGAAATCTGCCCACATATACCCATACCTGTGGGTTTTTTGTTTCTGGGATGATGGGTAGATTTTAACATGAGCAAGCATACAACATCATTGCTATTAAT
>CAYZJY010000020.1:0-26854 GCA_964478995.1 uncultured bacterium | reverse complement strand
ATAATACTGCTAGTATGTCGCTTTCGCGCATGATTACATAATCCGTACCATCAAAAGCAACTTCACTTCCAGAATATTTTCCGTAAAGTACCTTGTCACCATTTTTGACGGTCATTTCAATCAAACTTCCTGAATCACTCACCTTACCTGGGCCAGCCGCTACAACAGTTCCCTGTTGAGGCTTTTCCTGGGCAGTGTCAGGGAGAATGATACCTCCTGCAGACTTATCCTCTGCTGGAGCAGGCTCGACCACAACTCGGTCCGCTAGTGGTTTAAGACTTAAACCCATTTCGTAACTCCTTTATATCAGTTAATTATTATAATTAGTTTTTATCATAAAAGCGGCGGCGAACTTAACGAATAGAACTTATCGATTACAATATTTTCTGGCCGCATATGAATTATCCTTTGCAAAAAACATACCAGAATAAAATTTAATTCATTTTGTAATACTGATAATTTTTTTCTGCCATTTTGGCATTTTATCTTATTTATTGTCCAGTGGAACCAAAGCCACCCGTACCTCTTCCTGACTCTGTTAACTCATCTGCCAATTCAAAGGAAATAGGGCCACCATCCATGGAGACCAATTGGAATAGCCTCTGGCCTGGTTCAACCATATGGTCCTTGTCCTTTATGTTATCAACCGCGGCCATTATCTCACCTCTATAACCTGCATCAATTAGGCCAATCGCATTGCACAAGCGTAGCGGTGTCTTTGATATGCTAGAACGCGGCATCAATAAATATGGTTTCTTATCCAAGTTTTCACAGGCAATACCAAGTTTAATTCTTACAGTTTGCCCAGGTTCTATTATCTGTGCATCAATTATGAACAGATCAAGTCCTGCATCACCCTCATGAAAATGCCCATGCGTTTGATACATTTCTTTAACAACATCATTGAATGGTTTTATTCTTAAATCCATGATTACCCTATTTTATTTAATAAGTTCTTTAATTCCTTTATATGATTAGGTGTTGAGCCACAACACAGACCAAAAACATCTGGTTTGTAGGAGATCAATGTAGAAATGGCACGGTGAAAATTAGATTCATCTATAATGTTAAAATACTCATTTTCATAATCAGAATTACCAAGGTTAGGATAGGCACCCCATTTCCCATCCCAGACGCTTAAGATATTATCAATGGAATTAATTGTAGTATCTATTTGGTTACAGTTTGTCATTATGCAATCCAAATTATATTGGCTAATTACTGTAAAAACATCCTTGAGTAAGGTATTATCCAATATATGTCTATCATCTTTCATGATAATGCTTAACCAAACTGGTAATTTGTTATCATTTATCATCTCCAATGCACAGGAGATTTCCTCTATATTACCCATTGTTTCAAACAAAACGATATCAATACCAGCATCAAACAACCATTCTAATGCATATCCATATGTATCCTCGGCAATTGACCTACCTGGATAGTCATTGGGGGAATAACAGTCTTCAACCGCTGTGATGGAGCCCGCTATCTTTACAGAGTTGACAACTGCCTTTTGGGCACATTCAACAGCCTTGTAGAGACTTGATCTCGCAAGTTCTTTAGATCTCTTGCTTCCATATCCTGCTTTCTTGTATGTCCATGGGGTAGATCTAAAAGTATTGGTTGTTATTATATCTGAACCTGCTTCTATGTAATCCTCATGGATATTGGTCACGATCTGTGAATGTTCAATATTAGCGTTTGCAGACCATAGTGGGAGTGGTATATCAATACCGCGATTTTGTAATTCTGTGCCCATTGCACCATCTAATATCAGAGGTGTTTTCATGAATTTTTCTTTATCCCAGAAAATATGAAGAATGCAAATATACTTACTATTATGATTCCCATACCTACAAATGATTCTAGCCTAGATTCAATAAAAGAAAAGTATAATATCCATATATTGACAATTAAGTATAAAAGGGGAACAAATGGATATCCCAATACCTTATACGGCCTATCAAGTTCAGGCTCGTTATGCCTTAAAACAAAAAGAGATATAACAGTAAGAGTTGTTGTTATGATCAATGAGATTCCCGCATACATCAATACTTGCTCGAACGATGATGTTAATATCAAAAAGATCGATAATAATAGTTGGATCCAAAAAGCATTGATTGGTATGCCATTCGAATTCTTATGCTTAAGAATATTTAAGAACCTATGGTCTTCACCCATTATTTGCATGATCCTAGGACCGATATAGACATAGCTACTTACCGTAGATAATAGAATAGTGGCTATGCCTAGCCCCATAATAATTCCACCAATCTCACCAAATATTTGAACCCCTGCAACATAGCCTACATCAACCTGCCCCATCATTGACTCAACTGAGGTTGAATAAAGAAAGATATAATTCAATAATACATAGAGCACTGTTACAAAAGTTGTCGCAACTATCATGACCTTGGAAATATTCACTTTTGGATCTGTTATCTCACCAGCCACGTAAATAACTGAGTTCCAACCTGTGTATGCATAGGAAACCCAAACTAGACCTATGGCGAAACTAGGGGTCAGTAACACTGCATAATCTCCAGGTTTTGGCATAACCGATATCGATTGCGGCTGATCAATTATAAATCCAAAACCAATGAAAATCATGATCAGTCCAACTTTAACACCTGTTGATCCATCTTGAAAAATAGTACCCCACCTTAAACTAATCATATGCAGATAATGCAACATGATTATCACAATAAAAGCAGTAAAGGTTTGGTTAAGAAAAGGTAAAACCAACTCAAGATAACTCCCCAATGCAATTGCGGCCAGTACCGCAGGTGCAGTAAAACCTACAGTTGCTGATACTACCCCAGCTGCAAATCCAATGGAAGGATGCATTATGCGACTCAAAAGATGATATTCGCCACCAGATCTTGGTAAGGCTGTTCCAAGTTCTCCATATGTCAAAGCACCAGTCAAGGCAACTATGCCACCAACGATCCATAGCATCAATAATGGGAATATTGATCGGATTTCCATTAACTGGAATCCCAAACTTGTAAATACTCCAGTCCCGATCATGGATGCGACTATAAAGGAAAGAGCTGTCCAAAAAGGAATATGGCGACCAGCATTATTGGTCTTCAAGAATCAGTACCTAAATAAATTCAAGGATAATAAAAACCAACCAAGTATCAAACACATGCCACCCAAAGGGGTAATGGCGCCGAACCACCTTATATTTGTAAGAACTAAAATATATAGACTACCTGAAAATATTAATGTGCCCGAAAAAAGAAGATATGCTGGTATGTTTAGTAAGTCATGGGGTAAATGGTAACCAATGATACCTATTAGAATAAGACCAAGTGCATGATACATTTGATATCTGACACCTATTTCAAATACTTCTAGGTCTAGCGGAGTGATCTTGGACTTAAGTCCATGGGCACCAAAAGCACCGATCAAGACAGAGAAACCTGCCATTAATGCTCCAGCGATCAACCAAGTTTTCATTTATTGTTCTGAGTTTTGAAAAATAGTTCTTATAGGATACGGTATATCAATCCCTTCTTCTGAGAAACGTTTGTGAACTCTTTTAATAAATTCGTGTATTATGGGGTTTTGATCTCCATATTTATTGCCTCTGAAGTAGACAGCAAGATCAATGCTGGATTCTCCAAATGCTCTAAATTTAAACGAAGGCTCAGCATCCCTATTGACCTCTTCCATGCTACTGTGAATTTCATTTGCAATTTCCATCACTACTTTTGATACATGGTCCAGATCTGAATCATATGAAACACCCACTGGAATTTTCACAGAAAAACTAGGATCACCGCTATCATAATTCTTAATGATCGCTGAAGATAATTTTGTATTTGGTATGTGAATCACATTATTTGACCTTTCTAGCATTTTGGTATTTCTCCAGGAAATATTCTGGATGTAACCCATTTCACCAGAGTCTAGACTAACAAAGTCACCTGGTTCCACCTTTTTACTTAATAAAATATGTAGACCTGCAAAAACATCAGATAAAGTATCCTTTAACGCAAGAGATACGGCTAGTCCACCTACTCCCAATGCTGTGAGCATTGGGGCAATAGAAACATCAAGGTTGTCTAAAATGATCAAAAGCCCAATGACATAAACTGTAATCCAAACAATATTTGTAAAGATCGTTGTAGAGGGAAATCCACCTCCTTGGCTTTTTGACCAAAGTTCCAAAAGACCAACTACAAGTTTTGCAGAAGCATGAGTAATGGAGGCAATCAATAGAATATTTAACAATTTTGCAGCATATGATGCATAATTATTTGGAATTGGTGCGTCCTTTAATGCCAAGGACAGGCCCAAAAGAAAAAACCAAAAAACTATATGGGACTCCATTGATGAAATAATAACATCATCACCTTTCCATTTTGAACGCTGTGCTACTTTGCTGAGCCTTGAATGGATGACCAACTTAAATATGAAACCAAAAACTGTGACTGCCAATAGTACCACTATTGGATCAACCCAAGGATCTAATGAAGATGTTATTCCCATGATCTTAATCAAACTTGACCGAAACTAGTTTTGAAATTCCTTTCTTCTCTTGCGTAACACCATACATATAATCGGCAATTTCCATTGTCAGTTTATTATGAGTAACAATGATAAATTGTGTCTCATCACAAAATTTGCCTAGCACTTTTGTAAACTTATGTATGTTTACATCATCCAACGGTGCATCCACCTCATCCAAGATACAATAAGGACTGGGCTTGACCTGATAGATAGAAAAAAGAAGCGATATGGCTGTAAGAGCCTTTTCTCCACTTGATAATAAACGAAGGGATGTATTCCGTTTTCCCGGAGGTTGCGCCTCTATTGAAATATCCGCTTCTAATGGATCTGGGTCACCAAGGAGTCTTAATGTTGCATTGCCACCTTCAAAGAACATTTTAAATAGGTTTTCAAAATTTGTTTTGATCAAATCGAATGTCTCTTGGAATCGTTTCCGTGCAATTTTATCTATTTTTCGAATTGTTTCTCTTAAGTTATCTTCAGCCTCAAGTAGATCATCACGCTGTACTGATAAGATCTCAAGTCTTTCCACCTCCTCATTATATTCATCTTGAACTGCCATGTTTATAGGCCCAATATTTTCCAGGCTTCGCTGCATTTTTTCAATTTCTATTTCAAGTTGTTCTTCAGACAAATCAATAAGCAACTCTTCCGGAACATTATCATTATACCTTTCGCGTATACGCTCTTCTACAAGTTGAATTCTTTGTTCTGTCTCGGTTGCCTCTATTTCAGCATTCTTTAGATCCTCTAATATCTGTTCTCTATCTCTTTGTTCAGATGATATCCTTGCCTGTAATTCTTCAATTCCTTGATATGTCTCCCTATATACTGATTGTTTCAAATCAATGATCGAACGCTGTTTTTGAATCTCTGCATTAATTGAGTCAAGTTCCTTTTCAGCACTTTCAGCATTTGATTTTAATTCTTCATGTTTTAACTGTAATTCATTGACTTCCTTCTTGATCTTCTCTTGCCTGACCTTCAATTCTTCAGATGTTTCCTCACCTGATGTCTTTTTGAATTTCAATTGGTCTCTTCTTGACTCAAGTTCAATGAGTTTGATTCTTTTTTCTTGGAGAGAATTTTGAAATTCATCCCTTTCTTTTCTAGCGGCCAACATTGAATCATTTGCTTGATCTACCTTTTTCTGGTATGACTCTAATTTTTTATTGGCTTTCTCAATATCTGGTTCTAATAAGGCTAGTGCTTTTTTTGATTGATCGAGTTCTATTCCTGCTTCCTCCTTATCAATGATAAGAAGATCAAGTTTTTCTTTTTGTTGTTCAAGCATCATCTGACCACGAACAATATCCATTTCAATCTCAGAAGAATTCTTTCTTATTTTTTCAACTGTAATTGATTGAGCATCTAATTCATCTTTAGATGATGAAATAAGTTCTGATATTGAGATTGACCTTACCTGCAATTCATCTTCTCTTTTATTAAGTGATTCCAATTCCGATGATATAAGGTCTAATTTTTCTTGTCTTCCGATCATGTGTCCATGTTCAGAAACCTGTCGATTTTTCAGAATAAGATTTTGCCCAGAATATGCGCCTTTAGTATCTACCAAATTCCATTCCATGACATCCTTTGAATCGACAGCCACACTTAAATCTTCGACGACCAAAAGATTGCCTAATAGATAATCAGCCAAAGGTCTTAATTCTTTACTTGTCTTGACCAGATCTGACGCTCGTGCCTTAACGTGTTTGGAAGATGGTACTTTTTTGAGTTCTGATGTCAAATCAGCCGCTTCTTTTAATGGTATGACCGTTAGGTCTCCAGCATTATTACTATTGGCGATCTCTAAAGCCTTCAAAGCAGATGTCCTGTCTTTCGCTATCAAACAATGTGATAAATCTCCTAGGCCTGATTCTAAAGCATCTCTATAGGAGCGGTCTACTTGGAACATATCCGCAACTGTCCCCAGTATTCCAGGAAATAATTTAGGATTTTCTAAAACAAAGCGTGTACCCTCAGGAAACCCCTCTCTGGATTCCACCAGTTCATTATAAAATTCACGCTGTCCAACAAGAGAATTTTTCATTGCTTTGACATTATATTGTTCTTCAGCAATGGACGCTCTTTCATTATTCAGTTCTGTAAGTTTAACCTCCATGGAATCAAATAGTTTTTCTGATCTCAATAATTCAGATATTATTTTTTTCTTTTCATTCTTGAACTCTTTTTGTTTGTAAGCATCATCTTTATTCTTGTTTTTTTGATACTTGATAAGATCATTTAATTCATTTATTTCAGATGACCTATCTGAGATCATGGCTTTGGTCCTTTCATACAAAGACCGATCGTCGGCAATCTTCCTTTGAAGTTCCCATCTCTCATTTTGGATATTGTCCAGATCTTTTACGGTTTGCTGATATCTATTTTCTATTAAACCAAATTTTTCATTCTGTGACTTGTATATATTTAACTGATCTTCGATCGTAGGCTCTAATTCTGTGATCTCCTTGTCGAAATCCAGACTGAGTTGCTTAAGGTGTTCTATCTTGCTAAAATTTGAACTCTTTTCTCTTTCCAAACGCTCAACAGTAAGTAATGCTCCACGTCCCTGCTCCGTACAAACTAAGATGCGATTACGTAGTGATTCTCTCTGCTCACTCATTTCATCCATGACCACCTGTAATCCATTGAGTTCAGATTCCTGTGATTTATAGGTACCTCGTAATTGATCCAATTCTTTCTCGTGAACAGAAGACTCTGATGATTTACTTTCTCTAAGATGGCGATATTCATCTATCCTTGTCTTCAAAGGTAAAATAAGAGAACGAAATCGATGGACTTGGAGGTAGGCAAGTTCTTTGTCTTTGACCTCCAATTTCTCAGTCAATGTCGCATGCCTCTTAAACCTCTTTAACTGTAACTCCAGATGATGAACTTTTTGTTCAACCTCAGCAATAATATCTTGTATGCGTTCAAGATCAGTGCGAGTAATTTCAAATTTTCTTATGGTAGACCGTCTCTGAGATCTGTATTTATGAATTCCTGCTGCTTCTTCAAACATCTTACGGCGGTCGTCAGCTGTCTCTGACAATATTTGTTCGATCATTTTCAACTCAATGACCGAGTATGCATCTGCACCCATCCCCGTATCAATGAAAAGGTTCATAATGTCTTTCAGTCTACATTGGGTCTTATTTAAATAATATTCTGATTCTCCACTTCTATACACCCTTCTCGCTATTTCAATATCATTATATTCTATTGGAAGTTTACCTGCATTATTGTGGACTGTCATTGCAACCTCACAAACACCAAGGGGCTTTATGCCCTCCGCTCCATTAAATATTACATCTTCCATCTTGCCACTACGAAGGACACTGTACTTTTGTTCTCCTAATACCCAGCGGATCGCGTCAACTATATTGGTCTTTCCGCAACCGTTGGGTCCCACGACCGTGGTGATGCCTTGCCCTAATTTCATGACTTCCTTATTGGCAAAGGATTTGAAGCCATGCATTTTTAATTCAGATATATACACAAAAGCTGGTTTGGATGCGGTATTGTAATTTACTGGATCTATGAGGAGAAATCCACCTCCAGATATTATAATTAATTATTATAATTGATCATGGGGTAATTACATGGACGAAATAAATTAATGCAAGAATTGCTGGCAATCTTCATACTTGCAATCATCATTATAAATGAATCTATGTTTCTTCTCTTTAGAGCCATACGTTGTCTTTGATGTCAGACTACCATATTTATTGAAGTTTACGTAGACCACATGATCCCCTCTTGGACCATAGACATAATGAAGATGTGAATTGAAAATTTGTCGGTAGGGTTTATATAAATTTGTACCCTTATTGTTCGTTTGGTTTTCTAAAGTTTTTGTGTCATTTCCAGAAATTGTAGTAATGAATAATAGCATGAAAACATAAAAAAAATTCTTTATCTTAAAGATCATCTGCTATTTTCTGTACGAATTCATCGATTAATTTTAATTGTAATCATTTAGAAATACTAAAATATCTTCTAAAGTAATGCTCTATCCTGGCGGCCAATCAAATTTTCTTCCGCCCAATAAATGCAAATGTATATGGTAAACTGTTTGTCCACCTGCATCATTACAATTGAAATTGGTACGATATCCGGCATCATCAATATCAAACTTTTTAGCAAGTTGACTTGCAGTATAGATCAATTCACCAACCAAGGGACCATGTACCTTTTCAATATCATTCAATGTTGAGATATGCAACTTAGGGATGATCAAAACATGAACAGGAGCCTGAGGATTTATATCATTAAACGCAAGTACCCTTTCATTTTCATAAATGATTTCTGCCGGTATGGCCTTACTAATGATCTTACAAAACAAACAATCTTTCATGTCAATAGTTCATTTAAAATTGAAAGAGAGGCCTGCGCTGCTGTATCCGCCCTCAAACGCCTACTACCCAATGAAAAGAATTTTACTCGCTTTTTATTCATGTGCTCTATCTCATTATCACTAAAATCACCTTCTGGACCAATTAAGACACTAACAGGAATTTTATTATCAAACTGATAATCTGACAGTTGTTTTGATGTGCCCATCATTCCTGCAAAACATTGACGATGATCTAGTTTATCTAACCATGCCAGTAATTTGGTAGGCTGACAAACCATTGGGAAATAACTCCTCTGGCACTGCTTAGCAGCAGACATGACTATCTTTTTACATCGTTCTAAGTTAAGCGTGCGTTTTACACATCGATCGGTCAATATGGGATCAATCTGCCGGACACCTAATTCAGTTGCTTTTTCAATTAAACTTTCAAATCGGTCTCTCTTTAATATTGATGGCGCAATAATTATCTTGCTATCATTCTCACCAAGGCTCTTCAATTTCTTTTGTATTATTCCACTTACGATACCATTACTATTATTTTCAATGACTCCTTGAAAACCAAGACCTTCTCCATTTAATAAAGCAATGGGATCCCCGGGCTGTAATCGGAACACGTGGGATGCATGATGAGATTCACTTTCATCCAGACTAAAGGAATTACCATTGAGATTATCTGGTTCTAGAAAAAATGCGTTAGGCATCACTTTGCTCGACGATTAAACGAGATATGGATCAATCTTCCTGAATAATCATCCATTCCATCAAACTCTTGGTAAAGTGGAAGCACCTCATGTCCTACCATGACCGATACCGATGTCTGTCCTACCATTTTAAAATCAATTCCAACACCCAAAAAAGCACCTGGAGTTATTTGAGTATCAGGGTTATCCCACCTTTGTCGAAAATTTCCAATCTCTTTACCATTCACACTAAGTACCCCTCCAAATCTTAATGTGATGAATGGAGAAAAGTTGTTCTCTATCTTTTCATTGAACAAGTAATAATTAGCACCAAAAAATAGAGGCACCATGAATAGACTCTTCCCGCCAACTGATTGATACTGCCCACTGTAATAATTGTATACAATGGTCTCGTCTGAAGCTTTGATGTCATAAAATCTTATTTCTCCGTTTAAGGAAAAATATTCTGAATCATGAATAACTTGACGGGTAAAGAATATCCCCGACCCACTTGATCCGATATCTAGTCCAAACCCATTATAAATTTGATTGAATTCTCCAAATAAAAATGAAGATAAAATGAAACAAAAAAATATTTTCATGGTCTAAAAATAACTCTGTTTTCCTTTTTGAGTTCAATTAAATTATTTTTTTATTTTGATCAATCCCAATTTATGATCCAAACTATATTTACCAGGACCAATTACTATTAGGCAAACATAGATTGTAAGATATATAAATGCGGATTCAGCACTTTCCCCGTCAACAAGATGGAATAGGCCAGCAAAAAACATGGTGATCACAATAAATATTGAGGATAATCTTGTAAAAAATCCAACCATCACAAACCACGTCAAGACTCCTTCACTAAAAGCGGCTAAAAAACCAAAAAATACAAATCCAAATTCAATGCCTATAAGTGGCATGGCTGCTTCACCAAGCCATTCCCACGATGACATACCATTAGTTAATTTCCTCAGACCATGGTAATAAAAAAGGTAAAACGATGGAATGATCCTTAAAGTCAATATTCCCCAATCCATGTTGTTATCAAATAAATTTTCTTTAAAAAGAATTGTCTTTAAGCGTTCCATTTCTCCGTGCCTATAAATTTATTCAAAATCTATTGCAGTAATACTCTCACCTTCAAGGATTCGATAATATTTTTTAGTCTTTACATTTTCAAAAAAATCTTTCTTCCCACTTGGCCATATTACTTCTATCTTTTTTACAATGATCTCATCGCCCAGACCAAATATTAGCCGCTTGTCATTAGAAGCCATGTAACTACCTGCAGTATTGATAAATTTTGTTTGTCTTGATCCATCTGTTTCCAAGGTAACTCTTGCACCAATAGCGTCCATATTCGATTCACCACCTACAAGTAGTAGCCCCAACCATTCCTTTTGGGGTGAGCCATCACGCAATAAGAGATTGGCTTGACCATTATTATTTGCAATAACAACGTCAAGATCACCATCATTATCAAGATCACCAAATGCTGCCCCTCTACCCACACTTGGTTGCCCAATATCGCCAGCATCATTAGAGGTGAATTCTTTGAATGTGCCATCTTTTTTATTCAAAAAGATCTGTTTCCGCTGAGCATGTGTGTACTTCTTGTAAACATCATTAATATTAACTGCTACATGCCCATTCACCACAAACAGATCTAACCAACCATCATAATCTAGATCCAATAATTTTGTCCCAAATCCAACATAATCCAAACTTGGTTGATCAAGCCCTGACATGAATGTCTCATCCTTGAAATAGCCTCTTTTATTATTCATGTAAATGGTATTTGACTCTCCACTGAAGTTTGTTACGAATATATCGGGCCACCCGTCACCGTTAACATCTCCAATGTCAACACCCATACCCGCTTCAGGTAGTCCATTGTCATTGAAACCCAATCCAGTAAAAATCGCATTCTCTTCAAAATACCCACTCCCATCATTAATGAAATAATGGTTCATCACACCATCATTTGCAACATAAAGGTCTGAATCACCATCGAGGTCAAAATCAGCGGGAATTACACCGAGTCCCTTTCCCTTTCTCCCTTCAATTCCGGACTTTGATGAGACATCCTTGAAGGTCCAATCTCCATTATTTTTAAATAATAAGTCTTCTACACCAGGAAAAAAATCAGGCTTGCAATAATCTCTTAATCCCTTTCTTCTATCTCCACACCAAGGATTATTATCTAAAGAATATTCAACATAATTGGATACATAAATATCTAATAGGCCATCGGCATCCATGTCAAAAAAGGCAACACTCGCACCCCACAGAGGGTTGTTTATTCCAGAGATATCAGTGACATCCATAAACGTTCCATCACCTTTATTCTGGTAAAGGATATCCTTACCGAAATTTGTTACATAAAGGTCTGTAAAACCATCATTGTCAACATCCCCACATGCACAACCCATGCTGTATGATCTATCACCAACACCGGCGGATGATGTGACGTCTGTCCATTTATTACCATCATTTCTATATAATTTATTTTCTAAGATAATATCTTTATCCCATCCAGGTAGGCCTGAACCTTGACAAAAATATATGTCTAGATCATCATCATTATCATAATCAAAAAGACATACACCTGGGCCTATGGTCTCAATATAATATCTCTCTCCACTTCCTCCATGGTCATGTTCGAACGTAAGTCCCTGAGGTATAGCCACATCAATGAATTTTATGTCATTACCAATTGTTATTTCCCATGGAAATATCAGCATTGATATTGACATGCATTTAGCCCACTGTTGACCTCCTACCATGAGGTCAATGCCTGGTGGGGTTATAAAGATAAAAAGAGTAGGAGTATCTAATCATGATCGAGCACCTTATCTATGCTTCCATCCTCTTTATAGTAGATCCATTCACCCACCTCTCTACCATCCTTCATCGTACCTTCTTCTTTCTTTTTGCCATTGGCATACCACATCAAATGTGGACCATCCTTCCTATTGCTTTCCCAACTTTGCTCTATGCTCTTTTGTCCATTCTGATACCAACCCATCATGACCCCATCCTTGTTCCCGTTATCATAATTTTCCTGCAGCCATGTTGTTCCATCATTGTACCAGAATGACATTTTACCACTCTTTACGCCATTTAGGAATTTCCCATTTTGTTTTATTTTACCATCCTTATACCAAGCAGTGAAAAGACCATCTTTCATATCATTCTTATATTCTTGTTCCATGTTCTTCTGGCCATTCTCATACCAACTGATCTGGACACCTTGCTTTTTTCCATCTACATATTCCTCCTCCAGATATTTATGGCCATTTTGCTCCCAATAGGTCCATTTCCCTGATTTATAGTTGAAATCTCCCAAGTTCCCTTGCCGTTTTTTGTTTCCATTTTCATGCCATTCCGTGAAAAGACCGTCTTTTCTATCTTCTTTCCATACTTGCTCATTACTTTTTTGTCCATTTTCATGCCATTCCGTGAAAAGACCATCTTTTTGTCCTTCTATGTAACTCTCTTGTAAATATCGTTGTCCATCTTCATTCCAGTAGGTCCATGTTCCTGTTTGTATCCCATCAATGAAACTTCCTTCCTGTTTCTTTAATCCACTTTCATGCCATTCCATGAATAAACCATCTTTCTTCTTGTTCCTATAGTTACCCTGTCTTTTTTTATTTCCATCTTCGTATAAAGTAAATAATCCATTTTTCATGCCTTCCTTGAAATTCTCTTCCAAGTACTTTTGACCGTCCTCATCCCAATAGGTCCACTTTCCTGTTTGCATTCCATCATTGAATCTACCTTCTTGGTTCTTTTCACCATTACCATGCCAAACTGTGAATTGGCCATGTTTTTTACCCTCCACCAAATATCCCTCTTCTCTTTTCATACCTGATTCATGGAGAGCGAATATTGGACCTGAATAGGGCTGATCTGTTTCCTTTTCATAGTATATATCATCAGTAAAGACCAATGAACTTTCATAGTTCACAGAATCCTTAGCACAACTTGTAAGAAGCAATATTGTAATTAGTGCAAACTTTTTCATGTATCACTCCATATTAAAATCTAATGCCCATCCCAAAAAGGATACCCCTAAATCATGAGGAGTATCTTTATAGATCCATTAATCGAGATCATCCTCAAATTCAGCATCTTGAATGTCCATCTTCAATACCTTACTATGCCTGGTTTCCTTTTGCTTCTTTTCATTTATTGTTCTACTGAACTTGAAGATCGCTAGCATGGGTCCAAGCATTTTATATACCATATAAAAAAACGCTCCAAGCAGAATCCACTTTATCATCTAATATCAGAAACCGGGTTGAAAAATTTAGTACCTGATATAGGCTGCCTTATGTATTGAATCACCTCTTTGAGATCTTTCTCATTATTTACAAAATCAATATTATTTGTATTGATGATAACCAATGGGGTATCTTGATAGCGAAAGAAATATTCTGTATAAACTTGACTTAGGGCATCAATGTATTCGTAGGTAATGTCTGACTCCATTTCTCTGCCTCTATGAGAAATGTTTTTCATTAATGTATCGGTATCTGCCTGTAGATATATCACAAGATCTGGCTTAATGATATTTCGCTCCAATAGATTTGCAACAGTATCATACAATTGCATCTCTTTTTCATTCAAGTTCAATGAGGCAAACAATCTATCCTTTACAAACATGTAGTCAGTGACCAATAGATTTTGAAACATGTCTACCTGCCGAAGTTCCTGTTGCTGACGATATCTCTGTAAAAGAAAAAATAACTGTGTTTGAAATGAGTATCTTTCAGGATCTTTGTAAAAATCAGGAAGAAATGGATTTTCCTCAAACTCTTCTAGAACCAATCTTGCCCCGAGTTCCTTTGACATTAAATTTGAAAGACTGGTCTTGCCAACGCCAATAGGTCCTTCTATTGCAATGTAGTATAAATTTTTCACGCTTGTATATCCATGGGATGTCTTATAACTCTAGAATTATCAGGACAATGTTCAATTAGATCATTTAATGTCAAATTGGAGTGTGGAATTTGAAAGTCTGGCTCAATTTCAGCAAATGGTATTAATATAAATCTTCTTAAGGATAACATGGGATGAGGAATGGATAGTTCTTCTGTCTCAATAATGGAATCTCCATGAAATAAAATATCAATGTCAATGATTCGAGGCTGATTCTTTTCTCTCAATCTTGGTCTACCTAACATTGTTTCAACCTCCTGGACAACATCCAAAGTATCAAATGGCTTTAGAGTTGTCGAAAACCTTACAACAGAATTCAAAAAATCTGGTTGGTCACGATTGTATAACGGTTCTGTTTCATAATAAGAGGAACTTTTCATGTCTGATATCTCAAAATTAATTGAAAGTGCCATGGTCGCTTGGGCAAGGTTAGACTCTTTATCTCCAATATTTGAACCAAGTGATAGATATACCATGTTAGACGTCATTTATTTTCTCTTATTAACTCCACTTCAACAGTGTCAAAATCGGCCTTGATGGGCGCATGAGGCTTCCTGATCCTTAGGGCCACCTTACACAATGAATATTTTGATAATAATTCCCTGCAAATATCCTCACCAACAGATTCAATGAGGGCATGGTCTTTTTCAGTGAAAATATCTGTGATGAATCCAACTGCCTCATCATAGTCGATCGTGTCATTCAATTGATCAGAAATACCTGCTACACTTAGATCTAGATACAATTCAATGTCTAACTCAAATAATCCATCCCTATCTTTTTCAAATTCATAGACACCGTGCCTTGCAGGAATTCTCAGATTTATAATTCTAATGCGATCCATCTATTTGACAAGTTGAATCTTTTGAGCATATGATCTTCCCTCAATGGAGAATTGAATAAAATATATTCCTGAACCTTGGTGATCTGCATTCCAAGTAAACTCATGCATTCCAGGTAATATGCTACCAATATCAAAACCATCTACCCTATGCCCCCTTATGTCATAAATGGAGATGGACAGTTGAATGAAACCTAACTGTTCAGGAACAAAGTATCTGATTAATGTCTGAGGGTTAAATGGGTTTGGATAGGCTGGATAAATGGTGATCTGTGGCTTATTTGGTAGTATCCCACCCATTGACGTGTACTCTACCTCTTTTAATATCCAATTATCAGGGTCCAACCAAATCCCGTGAGGTAGGCCATCGATAAATCCTAGGTTGTATTGCTCAGTTTGGCTTTGATTATCTACTTTAAATATCAAAGTATCACCAGGGACCAAAACCCTTAGTTCAATTGGCATATGAAAATACTGCCAATTCTGTGTCTGCTCTATGGTTACTATCAGTTCATCAGACTCAGACATTTCCCAGGAAAGACCATATTTTGGATAATATTCACCATAGATCCATTGTTGGAAAAAATCTTCAAGGTCTAGTCCAGATACATCCTCACATACCAATTGAAAATCTTCTGTAGTCGCTGATGAGTATGCTAGAGAATCATTCAAAGCATAGGTCTTTAGGGTCTCAAAAAAAAGACTATCGCCCAATACACCTCTTAACATATGTACAACCCAGCCTGCCTTATTATAGGTTAGGTTACCATTGAATATCTGACTGGGTGTATCAGGTTCCTCAACGTATACGGTTCCATCACCAAAATAGGAATGATTCTGCCAATAATCCTTATAAGCATCAAATCCACCAGTTGCCTCGTCCCAGAGGGACTCTGAAAATCTCGCAAAACCCTCATTCAGCCAAATATGATGAAAACTCGCACAAGTAATGAGATCTCCCCACCATTGATGACCTAATTCATGGGCAATGAGCCATTGCGAATGACCACCTAGGCTAGTGATCGTTTGGTGCTCCATTCCTCCACCTCTTCCAAACTCAGCATGGCCATATTTTTCTCCCATGAATGGGTATTCTCCAAAACGATCTGCGAAGACCTCCATCATGTCATCGGTCAACATGTAATTTTCGTATACAAGGTCATAATGGTCAGGATAGACATAATACTCCAACGGAAGAGTATCTCCATTCAAGCCAATGTAATAGTCCTCCCACTTTGTATAGGGATAACTTGTAATGGAAACAAGGTAAGTACATATTGGATATCTCTCTGACCAATGATACCTCTTTCGCCCGTCTCCAAGATCGGTCTCCTCTAATAGAATGCCATTGGACACAGCAATCTGTTCTTCCGGAACAATGATAATTATGTCCAATGAGTCCGCCTTATCCGAGGGGTCATCTTTGCAAGGCCACCAGTCCCTTGCGCCATAGGGCTCAGATAGAGTCCAAATATGGTCTACACCAAGATGTTCATCAAAGTTGAATGACCCAAATCCTGTGGAGGGAGGATGACCATGGTAGAACACCTCCAAACTAAAATCATAACCCTCGGGAATGGCAGGTTGCGTTGGGATCTTGACCATGTCATCCACATGATCAAAACTCAATAATCCACTGGAAGAAACAATTGAATCGACAACTAATGCGCTTGCTAGGTCCAATTCGATCGAATCAGGCTGGTCCATTCCCACTGAACCATTGATGAGGACAGATCCTGTGATCTCTTGGTTGGAAATATCGATCTCTATATTTATCCCATAATAGGTCACATCGATCTTTTGCTGCTCCTCTGTCATGGATGATTTAGTTGTTAACCACCGTGCTAATGACTGCTGTTTATTACATGTTTCCAAGGGTTTATCTGTTAATGGCTGACCTAATAGAAAAATAAAAGGAAGGATGATAAAAATTATTCTATGAACCATGGCAACACACTAAACAATACAGACCTGGTCTATCTAAATACAATCGTACAATAAATAGAGTTAACTGGGCCATTGGTAAAATATTCAATTTATGAACAGGAACTCAGATGTGAATATGCGAGATATGGAATTAGAATATATAGAATAGAATCACGGATCAAGTAATACAGAAAAAAAACGATAACGACAGTCCATCCTTTCACTTTCAAAAGATGAAATAGACCTCCATCTCTATATATTTCTAGCCATTCAACTATGAAACCTGGCCGTTTGATCGACATTATTCTTTTCCAGGTTTTATCTTGTCAAATTTGAGATTCTCATATTTTTCCCACATGTTTGAGCCTGAGGCCTCTGCAAAACGATAGGCAAACTCAAGAGCCTCAATGAACGGACGATTGGCATACTCCCCATGAGAGTAAAACTCATCGATCCAACGAACGATCTCTGAAATTCTAACAAGTTCCAACTGATCAAAAATACCATAGACCATTTCGGCACGATTATCATAATACCACTCAGTTATTCCTCCATAGCCAACGCTACTTTTTAATTCAGAATGGGTCTCATAGACCTGGGTAAGATAAGAAAAAAGAAATATTTCTTTTTCTTCCTGAGTGAGGGTCTTCCAATAGGTGACAACAGGCGAAAGGGTACCTTCACCACTTTGGGCAAATAACAAGGTAACGGTAAATATGACAATGAGCTTTCTCATAATGGTCTCTATTTTAGCAACTTACTTGATTTGATAAGGCTAATAATACGATTCTACTATGCAGATGGACAATGTTAATCATCATACGGTTCTACCCAATCTCCATTGGCATGAATCAATCGAATAAGAGCATCCACGGCATTCTCTGCTTTTATATTGCTTTCTACCACCTCCTGCCCCTTGTACAATGAGATCAATCCTGGACCTGTACCTACATATCCATAATCCGCGTCCGCCATTTCTCCTGGTCCATTAACAATGCACCCCATGATCCCAATCTTGATACCTTTCAAGTGATCTGTACGTTCACGGATCTTCGCCGTTGTCTCTTGAAGATCGAACAATGTCCTACCACATGATGGACAGGATATGTACTCTGTCTTTGATATGCGGGTTCTACTTGCCTGTAATATGCCAAATGCTGTCTGATTGACAAAAGATCCATCATTACTTGACTCAACCCAAATTCCATCACCCATGCCATCCAACTGGAGACCACCAATATCTGAAGAAGCATGTAGTAAAAAATTTTCATTTGAAAGACCATCATATGATCTTTTGATTATCACAGGGTTATTTATACCCTGGTTCATGAGTTCGATGAAAAACCTTCTTTGTTGTTGAAAACCAGAATTTTGAGATGCCTCTAGTATGATGATAGAATTTTTTAATGATCTTATTTTAGCATAATTATCATCCATGCAGTTGATCGAATAAAAAGAGATCTCATTTGGATCGATGAGGTTGATATTCCCTTTGTCATAGATAGGGTAATATCCAGTCTTTAGCACTGATTTGGTGTGGTCTTGTATTATCCCTAATGTACCAGGGACCTCAAAATCAAGCGAATTTGACCCAACATAGAGAAAATCAATGGCTAGGTCCGATACATGCCACTTATCTTTTTCTTGGGAGTATAAATAGCCAAATTGACCTAGGTCTTCATGTGATATGGATACTGATCTAGAAAGATCACCAAAGACCCTAGGGACCTGATCTGATCCAATATTCAATATCTGATCAGATCTTCTCTTAGAGTAAAAGAATGGATCATAGGGAAGGGTGTCTATTTTTTCAGATCCATTTTTTGCATGGGCCTCTTTTCGGTCATATCTATTCAAAAGCATTCTAGCAACAGGGATCTCCCTCTCTGGCTCTTCGGTCAAAGAGACTCTTATGGTATCACCTAGGCCATCTTCTAGAAGGGTTCCTATTCCTACTGCGGATTTGATCCTTCCGTCCTCTGCCTCACCAGCTTCCGTTACACCAAGATGTAAAGGATAGTTCATGTCCTCGTCATTCATTTGTTTCACTAAAAGCCTGTAGGCCTGTACCATGACATGGGTATTACTTGCTTTCATTGATAGAATGATGTCATGGTATCCCTCATCCTCTGCGATCCGTAGAAACTCCATTGCGGATTCGACCATCCCTAGAGGCGTATCCCCATAGCGACTGAGGATCCTGTCAGACAGAGATCCATGGTTTGTTCCGATCCTCATGGCAGTACCATTTTCCTTACATATTTCCACAAGAGGCACAAACCGGTCTCTTATCCTTTCCAATTCATCTAGATAGGTAGCATCTGAATATTCATGTTGCTCAAATCTCTTTCTGTCAGCATAATTTCCTGGATTAATTCTTACTTTCTCTACAATGGATGCTGCGACCATGGCTGCATTTGGCGTAAAGTGAATATCTGCAACAATAGGGACATCATGGCCCTTCGCTCTGAGATTATCACGGATGGACCTTAGATTTTTCGCTTCCTTGATACTTGGAGCAGTAACACGAACTATCTCACACCCTGCATTTATCATTCTAATTGACTGTGCAACGGTATTATCGGTATCCATGGTATCGGTCGTGGTCATTGACTGGATCCGAATCGGGTTGTTACCACCAACACCGATATCTCCAACCATGACCTCACGGGTCGCCCATCTTTGAGTATCAGTTAGACTTTTACAATAGAATTTCATCAGATCCCTGAGAATGGCCGCCTAAGATAATCTTTGGCTTGGTTGATGGAACCAGAAAAATTATCAAGAGCGATGCAATTATTATAACTTTCTTTGGCCTTACTCCTCTGATCAAGCCGATCATGGCACATCCCCTGCAATAGAAAAGCATTGCTCAGAATAATATCAAGTTCGGCAGTGTAATCATCAATGGTCTCATTCACCAACTCCAAGGCCTTGAAATAATCTTCTTGGTAAAATGACAATAACGCTCTCTCGTAATCAAGATAAGGACCATACCACTCACTTTGCCTACTTGTTAATTTACTTAAACTGATCTTCATATCTTTTATTATTACATTAGATAGTTCAAAATTTTTCGTTCGAATTATTGACTCAAGATACAAAATATTAAAGTAAAAATTATCGGGAAAATATCTTATGAGATCCTTGGAATGTTCAAGTGCAAGGATCGGCTCATCCTCTACCCATAAATATAAATTGCTTAGGATCGCCTTTGCCTCGATCCAGGACCAATGCCCCTCATCTGCAGCAAGGGCCATTCTATTTAGCCCTGATTCAGTTGAGGCATCTAGATCATACATTCTCACTGCCCAACTTATGAATGGATTGCTTATTCCAGCAAAATATTCAACAATTCCAATTGGAAGTTGGGCATCCGTTACATGGGGTGATTCCTTTGCAATATTTTTTATGATGATAAAACCCTTATAAGACCGAAGTAAGGTCCTGAGCCACTGTTTCTTACCTAATGCGACCCTTGCAGAGAGTCCCAACGCTGATCCTTGGTATAATTTATAATTTGGATCATACGCATGTTTTTCAACCAATTGTTCATAGACTGGACCTATTTCATCCAGATCTTCCTGTAGTATTCTGTAGGTCTCTTCTACCGGAGAATTTGCCTGTGACCTGACCCAACGAGATGCTGCCCAAATCAAATGTACCCCGGGATGATCTGGGAATTGGATCCTTGCATCACTTAGTATGTCCACGGCCTTATCAAACTCATAGTTATAAAAGGCATGAACACCCTGCCGTACAAGAGTATCTCCCTTATAGTAATCATTTGCCTGAAGGGTCGATATGAAGAGAACCGCGGTGATGAAGCGGAGCATTTTGATAAAAATGTGGTGTATTATTCTTATGATTATAAGAGAATATTATTACTATCTATGAGCCCTGAGAGGACAAGATGAGCCAACCCTTGGACTCATTGCTCTCTGGCTTGATCTCTAGACTTCTTTCCCATGATGCTCTGGCTAATTGTTTTTCGCCCATCTCCCAATACGTAATACCCATGCCCATGTAGGCATTTGCATCATTGGGGATCAATTCAAGCACCTCTTGAAATGCGATAAGAGACTCATTATACATGTTTTTCCCACGATAAAACTTGCCTAAAACCCCCATGGCTCCTGGAAGCCAAGTTGTAGTGTTATTATTTACTGATAGGGCATTTTTGAAGGCCTGACGACCCATGGTAGGATTACCAATACGGTTATACTCGACCGCCAATACGTAATATGTTTGAGGAAGTAGTGTCTTCACGATTGGATCATTGGGTCTATAGTGAAGGAGATCTTCCCATGATGCAGCGGTCCTACCCCATTCATGTGCATTGAAATAACTAAGACCCTGCATGTATCTATAGTCACTATTATCTGAGTCTAGATACACAGCATCACTATAGGAAAGAGCGGCGTAGACATAGCGGCCTTGTTCAAAATATAGATCTGCAAGGGATACATGAGGCTGTATATCCTTTGGATTTAATTTTATGGCTCGTTGGAATGAACGTTTTGCCTCTTCCGTACGTCCCAACTTGAGGTGATTCTCACCCATGAGTTGCAGAAACCCAGTATGTGTCGGATATTTTTCCGATGCTTCCTCTGCTTTGTTGAGAGCCTCAGTGTAATCACCAGATGCCATGGTCTCTCTAATGCTGTTGATCTGCTGAGCAGGACCATCAGGTGCTTTTTTAGATGAATACCCTAGCACATCTCTGCTTAACTGCTTCTGCTCTTCAGTGGTAACAAACATCGACATTGCATCAATGGTCGCTTCATGATTTGGATCAAGATAGAGCGCTTCTTCAAATGCATATTTTGCCTTTTGGTATTCCCCAAGGTCTGCATAAAGAGATCCCAAAAAGAAATGTGCATCTGGATTGTGTGGATTCTTACTTACCTCTCTAAGATAGATCTCTTTGGCTGATGCATGGTCTCCATTTGCCTGATAGTGCATTCCCAATTGCCGCTGCACATAAAGATTGTCAGGGTTCATTCTAGATTCTTTTTCAAAATCCTCCGTCGTGAAGTATGGCTTTGAATCGAGTGATACGGGCTGTTTCTTGGGCTCATTATCATAAAAATATCTCGTGGCGCGTGCGAGTTCCTTGTTAGATGCCTGAAGTTCCCCGGTCAAATTAAATAATTCATCTGCATACGCGGCAGTATTGAAACGATTGGTCTTTGTTGTCTCTTTCTTGGTTTCGACACTCTCTTTCTCAGATTCACTTTTTTCTTCACTAGAATCTGATTTCTTTTTTTTCCTCTTCTTCTTCTTTTTCTTCTTCTTACTAGAGGATTCCTTTTTATCAGAGGACTTCTTTTTTTTCTTTTTCCTCTTTTTCTTCTTTTTCTGCTCAGAGGAGGATCCTGCATATAGGAATCCCATCTCTGAAATGGGCGATGAACCCATCAAAAAGAGTAGCAACAGAAGATATTTAATGAATTTCATGAAGTCATATTATCGAATTACAGAGAAAAATTACACATTTTGATCATTTTTGCTAGCATTTTATTTTAAGACCTCTGTTCCCATTTTTCAATGATCAAATCCAAACATCGATCACATTTTATCCATGCCACCTATCTTACAACATGCAGGCAATGCAGCATATGCATCAGAATTGGCAACAGCATCATTTGCTTGATATCCTAAATTGGATATCGCTCTTTCAATGCTGACCAGGTCTGTCTTTTCCACATCATATGATACCTGAGTGGTCTTTGTTGCTAGGTCTACTGTTGAACTACCCACTCCGTCTAATTTTGCCAATCCCTTTTCTATTGTTTTTTGACACATCCCACACTGTATTGTTGGGGTCTGCACTGTCACCTTAACGTTCTCGCCTCCACAACCTATTATCAATGAAAAAATAATTATCATTGATCTCATGTCAATTCTCATCATGCCTCCCATGTTTATTTTTCATGTATCTCATTTAACCAGTTGAACTAATTGCTTGAAGGTATCACCCCCGGCATGCTCTTGAATATTGAATAGCAGCATCTCAACAGTAGTTAAAAATCCTCCATTATTGCGAATCCTATCCAAGGCAATACCATGATTAATCATATCTCTAGATGCAACGGCATTTGTCACAACCTCAACATGCTGTCCTCTTCGAATGAGATCCCTTTCTGTCTGATAGATGCAGACATGGGTCTCGATCCCTGCAAGGACAACTCCATCAGAGCCACCAAAAGCGCTGCTGCATGCCATGAATCCTGGATCAGCAGCACATGAGAATGAGGTCTTGGTAATTGGTTGAACGCCATCGAGTAGGGACCGGATTGGCTCGATCGTCGGTCCAAGTTTCTCTGGAACCTGCTCGGTCAAGATGATGGGCAGACCAAATAATTTAAATCCTTGAATAAGGATCTCAAGATTGCTTAAGAGATCCTCACGATCATGCATGACCGGAAATAACTTTTCCTGAACATCGATGACAACTAAATAGGGATTCTTCATTAATGATAATAATTAAACTTGAATTCTTTCATAAGGTTCCATTGATCGATCTGATCTGGTACACATGCTAAAACTACGGATGAAAACCCAATGGTCACATCCAAAGAAATATCTTCAATATTATATTTTTCAGGAATGATATCCCCATATGCCAGGCTCAAATGAGGTCTAAAGTCGTACTCTCGTATTTGAGATAGTGGTTCAGTGATACGCCTCTGGAATGCCTCAAGGTCACCACCTCCATCGAGTTCAATATACAATGATCGCCAGGGTGGTTTGCCTGTGGAAACTCCTTTGATCTTGGCTGTTATCTTGCCTTGAACAGAGGCCATGTCATCAAAAAAGGGAAACATGTTCTCTGGTTCAACATCGACCCTGCCAAATAGTGTAACATGAGGCTCAAATGGATCACCGGTCCCTATTGAACTGAACTTATCTATCAAAATTTGATATTTGATGCGATCCTCCATGTCAGGCAGTAACCATAGAGACCAAGGAAGATCCATTAGTTTAATATTCTCTTGAGTTCTTCCAGTTTTTTATTTGCCTCTTCCAACTCTTTCTCTAGGCCTGTCTTGGGACGTTTTTTTGGTGGATTCAAGATCCTCTTTCTCGCAGACCTCACGTCTCTCCCGATGATCGGATCTCTAGAAAGAACTTCATCCAAGTGACCGAGATGTTCTTTATTTCCATGACTGCCAAGGGCGCGGACTGCACGTCGTCGGATGTCTCTGGAACGATCATCTAACAGATCAACAAATATTCCCACAGTCTCTTTCTTTTCCTTTGCATATCTACCTAACTGTGTTACTGCCTCAGACCTTGCATCCCAGGTGGTTCCACCATAATTGGAAAGTTCCTTGAGGCGCTCATAATTCTTGTCATTTCTAACACTTCCAAAATAGGATATGGCAGCTCTCCTGATCACATCATTATGAGAATTGGTATTAAGCAGGGCATCGACCTTTTGACGTGCTGCTGCTGTATCAACGACCACCAATGCCCTGAATGCATCGCTGACGCTATAATATTTTGGATCTGTTGAAATTATGTTCTGAAGAAATATGCTAACATCAGGGTCGTTCTTGTAATTTTTTAGTGCGCCCCATATGGCCCTGCGAACGCGATTATCTTGACCTTCAGATAAACTCATGAGTTCATCTGAGTATTGTTTTGGCTTTAAGTTTGCAAGACCACTTACTGCCTCTCTCCTCACGCCCCAGAATGGATCGGAGGTAGCAGCCTTTAGCAAGGCCTGTTCAACATTTCTTCTTCCCTTTTTCTTTCTGAGTACATTTATTGCTGCAATTCTGTCTAACACATGGGGTCCCTTCTCTAACTGAGTGATCCATTCCTTTAGAGGCTTGTTGAATGTCACCTTGCAGGGTATCCTCATTCCAGCATTAAAGATCACCATCTTTGGCCTCATGTCAACTGGAAGTTCATGTGTCATCTCTTTCTGATCTATCCATATGGTGTGCAAATCACCATCAATTCTGATGCTGACAGGCATTGAAAAAAGGTCCGTCTTCTTAAGGTCTTGCTCCTGCTTGATCTTTAATTGGACCGTCCTATTCCTCTGATTATATGACCATTTGACATCATACTCTGGATATCCTGCCTCATATACCCACTGCCTGAAGAACCAGTCTAGGTTTTGCCCGGTCACCTCCTCGATGGCCTTTTTCAGGTCTTCTGTCTCCACATTCTTGAACTGATTGGATCTGGTATAGTGTTGGATCGACCTCGAAAACGCATCATCTCCAAGATGATCCTGGATCATGTTTAGGATCAGACTTCCCTTTGCATATACATGGCCATCAAAGAGATCTATTGGCTCATAATAATGGTCATGGACCGTTGGCCTTTTCCATCTCGCATTCGACCCAAAATAACTTAGAAATTCTCCATATCGCAGGTACTCTCCCTCATCAAAACCAAATTTGTTCTCGCGATACTTCCTAGAATAAAAAGTGGCAAAACCCTCATTCAGCCAAATATTTGCCCAGTTGCGAGTGGTGATCATGTCCCCATACCATTGATGTATCAACTCATGGGCAACCAGTCCCACACTGCTCTGATCGGGTACAGAAAACTGATCGTGCATGGTACGGTCCGTATTATGTGTGAGGGTGATATTCTCCATGCCTCCAAACATGAAATCATCCAAGATGATCTGATCGTACTTCTCATAGGGATATTCCACTCCCGTTACCTCTCCAAAATAACTCATCATGTCCGTCGTAAGTCCAAATGACCTCATGACCTCATTCTTATTTTCCTCATACACCCAATAATTGACAGGGATGTCCTTGTAGGAATCCTCGACCTTGACATACTCGCCTACGACGAATGACATCAGATACGATACCATTGGATAGTGCTCGTGCCAGTGCCAGGTATGGGTACCATCCTTGTTCTTGGTCACAGACATGAGTTCTCCATTTGATACGGCTTTAAATGCATCATCTACTGTTAGTGATATCTCAAATGTGGATCGATCATTTGGATAATCGTAAATGGGAACCCAATGGTGATTATCATTTTCCTCACCCTGCGTCCAAGCTTGCCAGGGTTTGTCTGGATAGGTTTCATCTGGTTTGATGAAAAAGGTTCCCAGCAATGGGAATGAAGTGTAGTCGATCCTTATCTTGACGGTATCCTTCCAGCCAATGGCATTGTCCAATGTGACATGTAATTTTTCGCCATTATGCTCAAATGCAATGTCCTTATCATTCAAGCGTACCCTACGAATGGTCATGTCCTCTGCATCAAGTTCAAAAGAGGTCAAGGAAGAATGCAATGGACTCAATTCGTGGACAACATGTCCATAGACCGATTCCGCTTTTAGATCAACGGTCACATCTATCTTAATGTGGTGGATGTCCACCTCTCTATCCCTGGTACGATTGGATGGTGCCTTATCATCTGCAGCAAACAAAAAGGAAAGAGAGATCAGTAATAAAATTCTCATTATCAACCCTTATTAATTCAATATCAAGTGATGCATATATTAATAAACTATGGACTATTTATTAATAAAATAAAAAAGGGGCCCCGAGAGGGGCCCCTTTTCATTTCTAGTTCGTG
>CAYZJY010000019.1:0-29955 GCA_964478995.1 uncultured bacterium | reverse complement strand
ATGCGGATGCTCGTGCAAAGTTTACATCTGCTATTGCTCATGCCACGGATGAACAAGAACGGATACTAAACTCTCTTATCGCTCGCACTTATCTTTACGAAGGAGATTATGCAAACGCTGCAACTTATGCAGATGGTGGAATGACATCATCCGACCTTCCGCTTCAATCAGAATACTCTGCAATGGCTACAAATGAATATTACCAACAATCGGGTGTTGGACGTCCCCAAAACGTAGCCGCAATCCGGTTCCTGAACTATATTGCATCAGATCCTCTTGAAGTTGCAAGATTACCCTTTCAAGAAGCCCCCATGACTACTGGAACCCAACGACATATCCAGACCAAATATGATGAAGCTGGAGATCCTATTAATATCATCTCCTGGCAGGAGAATCATTTAATGCTTGCTGAACTTTCTTTACGTGGTGAATCTGTTTCAGTTAGTGCTTTGGATGCTGTCAATACAATCAGATTAGTGCACAATCTACCAGCACTTGAATCAGTAGATCTTGATATTATTTACATAGAACGAGATAAAGAACTATTCTGTACTGGAAATAGATTACCAGATCAGCGACGTTGGAATAACTGGCATACCACTACAAATACTGATACGGATCATGAAGTAACAATTTTTGGTGTCTGGAAATATCTACCAATATCTCGAAGCGAAAAAAACAGTAACCCAAATATATGATACCTAAAAAAGCCTTCTTTTGAAGGCTTTTTTAAATACCTATTCTTTTCAATAATTTCTAGTATCAAATAAATATTATAACAAGTAATACTGTCTTTATTAATAATATAGATTTTTTTAATCTGTAAATTTTTATCAATGGAATCAAATTCTAAATCAAAACTAGACTCATTTTTAGATAACCCACAAAAGGCATTATGGACTTTGGCTATTCCCATCATGTTTGGGATGGGCATACATACACTTTATAACTTGGTTGACATGATCTTCATAGGTCGTTTGGGTGGAGATGCAATTACAGGTGTGGCATTTAACATGCCTGTCTTTTTTTTAATGCTTGGCCTGACAATGGGATTAGGCTCAGGCGTAACGGCATCCATTGCCCGATTTATTGGAGATAAGGATAAGAGCAGTGCTGATAACAGTGCAGAACATGCTCTAGCAATAGCAGGGTGTATTGCCTTGGTATTTACAATTGCTGGATTATACTTTGGTGAAAAGATATTAATCATGCTTGGTGCAGAAGGAAATATTTTGGTACTGGCTTGGGAGTATCTTTCCATGATAGTTATCGGATTGCCATTCATGGTGTTTTCAGGTTTCTTCAGATCTATTCTTGCTGGAGAAGGTGACATGAAATTTCCCATGATGATCGCAGGTCTAGGTACTATTCTAAATATTATTTTAGATCCCATTTTTATCTTCAAGATGGAACAATATGGGAATATAGGATTTGGCCTGGGAGTAAAGGGTGCAGCAATGGCAACTGTCATTTCACAATTGATAGTCTTTATGATCTTTATTTACATGTTATTTATCAAAGACCATGCCTATATCACTTTTAACCTAAAAGATTTTGTTCCATCTAGATCCATTCTATGGGATATTATCAAGGTTGGTCTTCCTGCTTCTTTGTCCATGATCATCATGGCATTGGGTCAGGGTGTCTTTAATAAAATATTAATTCATTATTCATCACAAACTGTTGCTGCCTATCAGGTTGCAGGTAGATTGGACATGTTAATTTTTTTACCTATCTTTGCCATAGCAGGAGGGATGACTACCCTGGTTGGAATGTTTTATGGAGCAAAAGAGATCGGTGCATTAAATAATATAGTTAGATATGGTATAATGAGTGCATTCATCATAACGTTGATCTCATCATCATTTGTATATCTATTTGCTGATATGTTTTCATCGTGGTTCACGGATGACCAGGAGATCATTGATGTATCAGTAGGCTTTCTACGACTACTTTGTCTCATATATCCACTGGTTGCAATTGCAATAACATCTGGAAGGGTCATGCAAGGTTTGGGAAAAGGTCTCCCAGTTTTATTGATCACAATTGTTCGAGTGCTGGGTATTAGTGCACCCCTTGCACTATACTTTAGTTTTGTACTTGATAAACCTGTTGAATGGAATTGGTATGCAATGATGTTCGCAGCGGTTGTTTCTTTCATAATAGCACTCTGGTGGGTCCGCATGGAACTTGCAAAAATAAACGAAGAGCACGGAGCTATGGCATGAGTTTGATCAATGATTCAGACATGAAAAATTTGTTAAAAAGTTTGGAAGGTTGGAAATACAATGAAGGTTCAATAAAAAAGACATTTTCATTTGATACCTACATGGATAGCATAAAATTCATTAACCGATTGGCTGAGGAGGCGGAAAAGGCGAATCACCATCCAGATTTGTCGGTAGGGTGGTGTGAAATAGACGTTGAATTCACATCCCATGAACAGGGAGGTGTTACCATGGCCTGCTTGGACATGGCAAAAAAGGCTGATTCAGTCTGTTAGGATTTTAGAATTTTCTAATGGAGGTGAGCAGACCTGCACATATTGCTGATTTGACCACATCACCAACGAGAAAGGGATAAAATCCCATGATCAATGCATCGTGGAATCCTTTAAAGATCGCTAAATATAGCATTCCTGTTATCAAGATTATTGTGGTTGCAGAAAAACATGAAATGAAACTACCGACTGGTCTCTTGGTATATCCTTTCTCAGATAAATATCCAATGAGAAAGGCGGCAATCACAAACCCCCAAAGATATCCTGCAGTTGGGCCGACCAGTACGTGCATGCCTGATTTCATTTGTGCAAAGACAGGAATGCCCATGGCACCTTCAAAAATATAGCATAAAATGGCAATGGCACCTCTTCTAGCTCCTAGTAGACCTCCAACCAAGACCACACCAATTGTTTGACCTGTTATTGGAATTGGGCTAAAGGGAACTGGAATGGATATCTGGGCTAATAAAGCGATAAAGAATGATCCCAAAAGAATTACAAATATGTTGGCAGTCCTATCATCTATGATAAGAATACCTGAATTATCAAAAGAAATTGTTTTTGTTTTCATACGGTAATATTATTGAATTTTTAGGTAATTGGTCTATGAAACATTTTCCTAATTATTAGATTATAACACCATTCCGGAATGATGCGTGCTATCAAGATAAGAATTTTATAAGGCCAGGGGTATACATATGTGCTTTTACCCTTTTTAATGACCTTGACAAATACTGATGCCGCATCTTCAGCAGATTTCATTGGGAATTTTTTTGCTGGTCCTTTCACGATCGGGGTATCAACAAATCCAGGACATATTGACACGGTCTTTATGTTATGCCTTTCAAGGGTCGGTCTCCAGGAATCAAAGATCCTTCTAATTGCGATCTTGGAACTTGAATAACCTCCGTGAAAAGGTAAAGGAACATAACTAGCAACTGAACTAATGCAAACCAATGTACCTTCTTTTTTTTCTTTCATGGTTGGGATGAATGGCATTAGAGAATTTGTGACTCCAAGAATATTTGTTTTTAGTACGTTATTGATGTCCTTACTTGACCCAGTAAATAATCCATCATCTCCACCAATACCTGCATTTGCTATGACAACATCAATGCCTTGTGCAGCGCTGATGAAATTATTTGCAATAGAACTACATTTCTCTGCCTCCTGGACATCCAATTGATATGTGAACACCGTACCCCCTAATTCTTTGCAGGTTGTGGATACTGCCTCTAACAGATCAATCCTTCTTGCTGAAAGACCTAAAATGCAATTGTCTTTTGCATATGCGAAGGCAAGTGCTTTACCGATTCCGGAGGATGCACCTGTAATGAAGACCTTTTTCATAGGTTAAACCTATCACCTTCACTAGCCACATTGAACCTTTTAGATCTAATGAAGTTATATGCAGCACCATTTTTTTTCATGGCAGGATTTGAGTGATTTAAGTGTATGAAGTGTACTTTATTTCTATTGGTAGTGCTAAGGTCAAATAAAGTATTCATGGATTCAATGATAAAGGGATGCGGGATCTCGCTCATGTCTCGGTTTGGAATTTCATCCTGAGAGTAAAATGTACCATCCAACAGCGCAATATCTGTATTTAAAACTAATTGGAATATGCTTTGATGCCATTTGTCCCATTTATCTATGTCTGGAATAAAAATCAGTGAGCTATGTTCTCCCATTATCCTGTAACCCACTGTCTCAGAGTATTCATCCCGATGGGGTACGATAAAGGGTTCAATGAATAATTGCGAACCGATCTTCATCTCTTTACTATCTTTGATCAATTTTAATTCTATGTTCTTCAGAGAGGTCAACTGGTTCCATGGTCCATTGTTTTCCAAAAATCCTTTCATTCTTTCCATCGCATAAACAGGAACATTTTTTTCTCCCATGACCTCTCTTCCAAGGTGTAGCAAACCAGTATAATGTCCCATGTGAGCATGTGTTAAAAATATGCCAACTAGTTTTGTCCCATGCTCTTCAGTGAGTATTCTATATTGGCTAGGGAAATCGGGTGTCGCATCTATCATCCAACTTTGTTTTGATATGGGGTCAACTATTCCAATGCAAGAGACCTTTTCTTTTTCACCTGTTTTCCATAGTTCGATGCAGCATGATCTCTCACAACCTGCATGGGGAGCCCCACCATCTTGGGCTATGCCGAGCACAACCACATAAGGACTGTCATTTGAGAAGCAAAAACCCATTAATAGTAATGCTAGAATAGTTTTGGTCATCATCCTCATAATTTTATCTGTATATCTTTTTTATACATCCAAAGAAGAATGAGCCAAAAACCCATGACATGTGACATGGCGAAAAGGAGTGAGCCATTTATATCTCCCCCAATAGGTACAAAAATAGTTTTATATAGATAGTGATATGCATTCACCGTAGTGCCATTGAGGTTTCGCTCAATGTTGATAATCGTTTTTGTCCATACTCCTGACAAGATAAATAGGAAAATTGAATTAGTTCCAAAAACCTCAAAAACCCAAAATGCATTTTTCCATTTCTTAATGTCTATCAAATAGGTAAGAACCGATAAGACCAAGGCTGCAATGCCTCCAGTATATAAGACATATGAACTTGTCCATAGTGCCTTGTTAATTGGGAAAAGATAGCCCCAGACCCAGCCAATTAAAACAATTGCACTCCCAAATATTGCCATTCTTTTGGCACAATCATCATAGTTTTTGGTGGTATGAAGCATCCCGCCCATTAAATACCCAATAATGACCGTGCCAACGGATGGGATGGTACTTAAAAGGCCCTCAGGGTCAAAATAAAGGCCAAATCCTGAATAAAGATGTCGCTCTCCTAATAAAAGCATGTCAACCTTACGGACAAGGTTTGTCTCTAGACCATAAGGAGATGTGGAGCCACCTATCCATAATAGTCCCCAATAAAATAATAGGATCCCTGTTAGGATCTTGGTCATCTGCTTGAAATCATATCTTATGATCAAGCAAGCACTAATGCCATATGCAAGAGCAATTCGTTGCAAAACACCTAAGATCCTAAAAGTGGACCAATCCCAATCTTGGCGAATAAAGGGGTAGGCATTAAGTAAAACACCTGCCATGAATATGGAAAATGTTCTCCAGAAGACATGTTGATAGAATTTTTTTGAAGGGAAATAATGCCACTTGACAAAAGCAAATCTCATTGATGCTCCAACTAGGAATAGAAAGAAGGGAAATACGAGATCAGTGAGCGTGCAGCCATGCCATTTTGCATGAAGGAGTGGGGGATATACATTAGCCCAACTTCCGGGATTATTTACAATGATCATCAGAGCGATCGTCATACCTCTTAATATGTCAATTGAGTATATGCGCCTTGGTTCTGACATATTCAATTAAGTTTTGAAATGCTCTTATTCCATATCAAATAGGAACCTATGATCGCACAGCCAAAAAGCAATACAGCATTACTGTATTGGTTGAAGATCAAATTGCCAATCCCAAACGTAAACCCGTATATCATCAATATGCCCGCTAACCATTGTACTAATATGCCCCTACTCACAGGGTCTTCTGTATGGTCAAAGTCTCCTGCAATGGGTTTCCACCAACCACCCGGTTGAACACGTTGATAGAAAACTTTTAGATGGTCCACTGGTTCTGGATCGGTAAAAAAGGTCACGGATACCCATGCAGTGACCGCGATTGGAACAATGATCATTAGTTTATGATGTACTTGTAATGCAATTCCAAATAAAACTGGTGCAGAGCCAAATAATGTGTATTCATTGCCAGATGAGATGGTCTGATTCCATGCAATTATTTCTAGGGAAAGCGTGATCAATATTGAGGTAGCAAGTGCGGTTATCTCACTCCATGCATTTATGCGCCACCAAAACCAGCGCAGAATAAGTACGAGACCTATGCCAGCACCCATTGAAAAAATGAATTCCCAGGCTTTGGATATGCTTTGCATTTTCAAGGCGGTAAATGCTGCAAAGATCATGAGGACAACCGTAATAATTTTCCCTACCACAACATAATGCCTTTCTGATTCATTGGGCTTGAAGAATCTTTTGTAGACATCATTTATTAAATAAGAGGCACCCCAGTTCAAATGGGTGTCAATGGTTGACATGAATGCTGCTAAAAAGGATACGATGAGTATCCCCTTTAATCCTGGACCCAGCAGTGTGTTCATTACTAGGGGATAACCCGCTTTTACTCCAAGTTCACTATATGATTCTGGAATCATTGGAAACATGACTATTGATACAACCGCAACAATGATCCAAGGCCACACTCTTAATGCATAATGTGCTAGGTTGAACCATAAGGTCGCTAAAAGCGCATGTCTCTCATTTTTTGCTGATGACATCCTTTGTATGATGTATCCTCCGCCATCTGTACCATGGTGACTCCACCACATGACAGTTATGAAGATCAGAAATTTTGAAAAGGAAGACTCCCAGAATAGTGTGGATGTTAGGTCAGCATCTGGAATGGGAGGAATGAATTTTAGTGTATTTTCATGAATGGCATCAGTGCCTAGCATCTGTGAAAGTTTGCCTAGTAATTTGTCCATTCCTCCTACATGACCAAGTGCGATCATGGCAAGCGCAATGGAACCAAACATGGCAATGCAGAATTGAACAAGGTCGGTGATGACCACACCCCAGAAGCCAGAGAGGATTGCATAAACAAGTGCTATGCCCACACAAAGCCAAACAGCAGTCCATTTATCCATGTCCAGCATTACAGATACTACAGAGGCCATGGCATTGATCACCCATCCCATCACAATAAAGTTATAGAGTATGGAAAAATAACCTGCTTTGAATGCTCGAAGGAAAGCAGCTGGTTTGCCGCTATATCGGATCTCTAGAAGTTCATTATCTGTAATTACCTCTGCTCTACGCCATAGCCTAGAGAAAAGGAATACACCTAAAAGTGAACCCATGAGTAGGTTCCACCAAAACCAGTTCTGCCATATACCTGGACCACGAACAAATTCAGTAATGGCAAGAGGTGTATCTGCAGCAAATGTTGTTGCGACCATGGATGTCCCGACTATCCACCAAGGGAGTGTGCGACCCGAGAGAAAGTATTCTTCGGTATTGGAAGCTGCCCTTTTTGAAAAATAGATCCCAACACTAAGTGAAAAACCAATATAAGCGAGTATTATTGCCCAGTCGACCCAGTGAAGCGAAATGGATTCAGTCATAAAGTTTTTTAATTGTTATTGATGAAAAATAATGTTTCAAGATTTCTTCTGAAGATCGACCTGATAATGCCATTCCCAAGGCTCCAATTTGACATAGCCCTACACCATGTCCCCAGCCAGCACCAGTTAAGGTTATTTTATCTTCATCACTTTTTGTGTTGGAATTTGCATTAATGGTAAAGGCCGAACTATATAAAAATTCAGGATGGAGAGCATCTCTAATATCGTACTCATTATTAATGACCAATTCATATGGATTATCATCTTTTTTCCCTGATATCATGAGTTTAATAATTCTTCCAGAGACCCCTCTTTTTTGTGAAGTTAATGAATCGACCGAGTCAAAGGATACGTTCATCTTATTATTGATAATGTCCTTAAGTTGATCCTTTGAGTATGTGAATTCCCATCTAAAATAGTTTCCTTTCTCATCAACTGAACCGAGATATTTTTTAAGTTCATTTTGATCAACATGGTCATTGCTGCAGTAGCAGTCATGAACCTCAGAAAGCCAATTGTTCATGTCCCTACCATTGGAAAGGTCTATTTCACAACTGTTTTCTCCATCATATATGCCACGTAAATATGCCTTTGGAGCATTATTCCAAACGTTCTCATTATTCTCTGTAATTCCACCACACGATTTTGAATACCGTGCATCACATATCTCATTTTCATGGGTTATAAATATCCCACGGGTCCCTCGTGCAGCTGATTCGGCTTTCTTAGTTATGTTCTTTGTGCCTTGATATCGCTGACAACAATCATCGTTACATGCATCTAGACCAAGTTCTGAATGTTTCTGTTCTGCAGATGCAATAAGCCAGGACCTTGCCGCTATTGTCTGTGCCTCAAGCAGTGCATTAGGACAATCTCCGCTCATTTCAGATGTGGCAACAGACATCAAATATGATTCTAAGCCAATATCATTTACTACAAATAGGCATCCATTAATATTCTCTATTCTCAAACAACCTTGAACAGAGATTGATATTTTCTTTTGCCAATGAAATCCGCGACCAGCACAGATAGGGTCTAGATTATAACTTGAGTCATTGGATATCTTTTCCAGTGAGAATGTTTTTTCCCTCTTGCCATTCACATGGAGGTGGTCTTCCATTATTTCTATGTAATATTGCTCACTCTTACTATTACATTTGATCCTTATTGAATGTTGCTTATCAATTGGAAGTACAAGGCCAATAGATACGATTGGTTCTTTTTTTGGAATATTTCCTTTAATTAGCATGCAATTAACATTGCAGCGCCTAAGGCTGCTGTGCGTCTATCACTTGATAATTTGATTGGAATATCTGTACTTCTTTGGAATCTTTGTTTGAATTCTGGATCACCATGTTCTAAAAATTGCCCCAGTCTTTGACCGATCACTATTGTTTGAATTGTTTTTTGCCTCTTTTCAAAATATTGTGATCTATTCTTTACCAATAGTAGAAATGCCTCAATTGCCATGTCAATTATGCTACTAAAACTATTTTCATTTGATAATTCAAGAAGGGTATCAATGTTGGTCTTATTTGTCTCATTATGTTTCCTGATCATTCCTGCTGGTGACAGACATGACTCTACAGTATCATTAGAACCAATGTTTATCTCCCATGATTTGGGTAACCCCTCGATATTGTTTAGATCGATCAAATTACCATCAAAAATGACACCATCTGCGATACCTGTACCGCCTCCTATGTATATTCCATTATCCAATTCCTGCATTTGACCTATGGTAGATTTCCATTCTCCGATCACGCAGCAGTCAGAATCATTAAATATTTTGTCAATTTTTTTTATCCTATTGGTCAAATCGGGTATTCTAGGTCCATTGGCCATTACGGTGATTCCATTCTTATTTTTTAATCCAGGAAAACAAAGTCCGATCTTGTGATCATCAATGCTCTTGATTGACTTTAGTATGGTTTTTGTTATTACATTGCCTTGCTCGATTTCTTCCATTTTAAGTGTGATTTTATTTGATGAGTATTCATCTCGTTGAATATCTAATGGGACAGGAAGAAAATTGTTGTCCCAACTAGGATGGTCTGAGTAATGGTATTCTTCATGGATTGGACCTGGAATGATCTTGCTTGAATCTGGGCAAAGGACTCCTGATTGGACCATGACCTTTGTCGCACCACAATCCACTCCTGCAATAAGGTCAACGTTCATTGATGTTATATCTTTTTTTGGTCTTATTAATTCTTCTTATGGATAGGGCAATTCTTTCTTCCGATATTTTTTTTGAAATGACTAGATCTTTAATTGCCTTTATTACTTTTGGTATATAATCAGGGTCATAGATTAAATTATTACCTAGGCAGAATAGGTCAACGCCAGCATTGAGCATGAACTCAAATGTATCATTCAAATTATAATGGTCTGATATTGCTCTCATGCTTGGGTCATCACATATGACCGGGCCATCAAATCCAAGATCATTTCTTAACATGTCATTGATGATTAATTTTGAAAGTGATGATGGGTAAACGGGATCTAATTTTTTGTCAAAGGCATGTGAGACCATTACCATGTCAAGGTCACCATCTCTTATCATCTCATCGAATGGTAATAGATCCTTCACTGTCCAGGTCTCAGAAATATCAGTAAATCCCTCATGCGTATCTCCTGATGCTGAGCCAAGACCGGGGAAATGTTTTCCGCAGGTAATAATCCCATGTTCCTTATGCTGATCAATGAAGATCTTTGAATTTTCCTTTACAATTTTAGGATCAGATGAGAACGCACGTTTGGAATCACTTATGACGGTACCTTCGCCATGGTCTAGGTCAAGCACAGGTGCAAAATTTAGATTAATGCCCAAATGAGATAGTGTATTGGCCATTGTCTTTGAAAATTGTTGGGTCATTAATTGGTTATTCAATAGACCGATATGATTCCATGATGGTGTTTCAGTAAAACCGTAGTCAGATCTTAATCGATGAACCTCTCCACCTTCTTGATCAACTGAGATCAGTAGGGTATCATTTGCTACTTCTTGAAGTTGACCAATGAGGTTTTTGACCTGTGGGGGGGATTCTATGTTTCTTGTTCCCGCGCCGCCAATAGCAAGATCTTCATCGTATAGGATAACTCCACCAATATAATATTCATTGATATAGTTTACGATATCAGAATCTTTTTCAATGGTCTTTCCGCGGAAACCGGCAATTATAAGTTGCCCAATTTGTTGATCAAGAGAAATTGGCATCCTTTAAAAATAAATTGAATAAATTAAATCACGAATGAAAACATTATTAATATCATTTAATAATTACATGGGCATTATTGGAATATTATTGTTCCAAACAACTTGTGCAGTCATCCCAAACATTGATAATGAGATGCATCAGACACAATTCCAAATTTTAACTGGTTTAGATGTATTGATAGATAATGATTTTTCAGCATTGAAGGGTAAGAGAGTTGGTTTGATTACAAACCAAACAGGGCTTGATCAGGGTTTAACGCAGAACATGGATATCTTTGTTGGATCTGATAATGTTGAATTAAAAGCAATATTTAGTCCTGAGCATGGTCTTTTTGGTTCTGCATCTGCAGGTGAGAAGATTACAAGTGATGATGGATCAACCTCTGGCATACCAGTTCACTCCCTTTATGGTAGTACAAGAAAACCAACGAAGGCCATGCTTGAGGGAATAGACATCTTGCTATATGACATCCAAGATACGGGCATACGATCTTACACATATATATCTACAATGGGTCTTGCCATGGAGGCTGCTGCAGAACAAGGGCTTGAGTTCATGGTTTTAGATAGGCCTAATCCGTTGGGCCTAGGAAAGATCGAAGGTAATGTGTTGGACATGCGTTTCAGTTCATTCATAGGCCAATACCCGATTCCATATGTATATGGACTTACTTGTGGAGAATTAGCAAACATGATCAATGAATGCGGATGGCTTAATTCCAATAAATGTGATCTAACGATCATTAAGATGAAAAATTATGATAGAGGTTCAATGATGGATCAGTTAGAACAAAGATGGGTTCCAACTTCTCCGCATGTCCCAGAATCAAGAACGCCTGCATACATGGTTGCTACTGGAATTTTAGGTGAGCTAGGAGTTTTCTCAAATGGGGTCGGATATACCACGCCATTCATGACCATGGCTGCTCCATGGATCCATGCTGAAACCATGGCAGAAAACATGAATGCGCTTAAACTAGAAGGGGTTATGTTTAGGCCGATAAGGTACAAGCCTTACTATGCTTCTCACGAAGGAATAGAAATAGGAGGAGTACAGATCCATATAACTGATCTTGACAAGGTTCATCTAATGCCAATACAGTTCTATTTTTTGCAAGAACACCACTATCTATACCCAGAAAAAAATCCTTTTGAAATGGCCACGGACAAACAGATTCAAATGTTTGATAAGGCATTGGGCACCGATAGAATTAGAAAGATCTTTTCTAGAAGTTTTAAGGTAAAAGATATACAAGATGAACTTATTAATGGATTAGATGACTACAACGCATTTTCAACTCAATACCATTTATATGATTAAGAAATTCATTCCTGTACTTTTTCTCCTAACCTCTTGCATGCCATCATCGGATCCATTTGCATGGATTGAAAAATTACCATCCCCGTGGACACTTTCAGAAACCGATTTTGATTTTTACTTAAAGAAATTTCAAGACCAACATCCAGATTTTCATGAAAGGCTTAAGGCGATCAATCTTTGGCGAGTTGGCACGCCTTATGGACTGTATTGCCTAGGAGAGGAAGATGAAAAAGACAATGATCCAATAATTCGTTATGACTCATCTGATTGTACCGTACATGTGCTAACTACGTTGGCCTTTACAGAAGGTATCACATTGAAGGAGGCACGTAGCAACATGATCTCCATCCATTACAAGCCCAACCAAGATAATGAAAAAGTTCCAGATTATAACTTACGTTGGCATTTTACATCGGATAGGATCTTAAATCATCCATTGACCACAGACATTACTTCTTCATTGGTAGATCCAGGTAAACTAGAGATTATTGAAATAGATCTAAACAAAAAACAAAATGGCCAAGAATTTCTAGATCTAGGTTGGACATCAAGGGAAAATATCTCATTCATACCATCTGAAAATATGACCATGGAAATTATGTCAGATCTGCCTGAAGTATGCGGTGCAGCGTTTGTGAAAAGAGATTATTTTAAGTTAGGCATTGTTATTGCGCATGAAGGGTATGTTATAGATCGTTCTAATTTGATACATGCATCTTCAGAATTTGGAAGAACGGTCAATGTCAATCTATTGGAATACATGAAGAAGGATGGAAAATATAGATTTGATGGTATTATGTTTTATGAAATAAGGCCCATGTAATTATTAAATGTGATCTCTTTATAGTCTGCTAGTTATTTATTAAATTTAGCCTTGCCCATCATCCATCAATCATAATTTTAGAGGTAATCCATATGTCTAACTGGGATAAAGATCAGTTCATTGACCACTTAAGAGAACAATGCAATAGGGAGATTGCAAAAATTGGGGTGATGATCATTGAGTTTACAGAGAAGTTTGCAGATGACATATCTTGGGGTCGTGGCTCAGATCATGGTACCCTTACCTTTCGATGTGATACAGATGTTGGCGCCGTACCTCTTTTCCACATGACCTCTACTGGTCAATTGAATCTGCAGATCAATTTCATGCGAAACAAAGAAATCCCTCCGATGGTCATTCGTGATGTTGTCTTAAAACTTGAGTCCAATTTTCTTCGTGACTATGATGACATCGAATACCCAAGTGATGTCTTTGTACCAATGGATGAATTATTTCATACTGCGAATCAGGTAGAAAGATTTCTAAAGACCATGGAAGGAGCAACCTACCGCCTAAGACAGTAGGACCAGACCAAAAGGTCCTTAGAATAATTAATGTTGAGTTGTCATTGTTATATCCTCCAATTCATGGACTACCTCACTCACATTGATTAAATATTATAATCTTATGAGAGCGGCATATCTAATTGTAGGTTTTTCTAGTTTTGTTTTTTCAACTGAACCTCATGTTGAATTACCCATTGGTCTGACAGAAAATGAAAAATCACGTATTCATGAGATATATTCGATGGGCAGAGATACTGATCCACCGCCTGCACCAGTAAGAAATGTAGCAGAATATGAGAGAATGCAAGGTGCTTTGATTCGTTATCCCTTTGGAATCAGTACAGATATCATTGCTGAATTGTCGGAGGGCATTACTATTTTTTGTCTTGTATCTTCGGGGCAGCAGAATTCTGCCTTGAACGCAATGGAGAATGGTGAGGTCAACATGGATAATGTGGAGTTTATTGTTGGTGCTACTGATAGTTATTGGACCCGTGATTACGGTCCATGGTGGGTTGTTGATGGAGATAGAAATATGTCAATAGTAGATTTTACATACAATCGTCCTCGACCAAATGACAATGACGCTCCGCTCAAGGTATCAAATCATTTGGATGTTCCATACTATGCAAGTGACATAGTACATACTGGTGGTAATTACATGACTGATGGATTGGGTACTGCTGCCTCATCGGATATTGTTTATGTTGAAAATACAATGCCTGATGAAGACGTGCTTTCTAGGATGCAGGAATATTACGGTATTGATACATATCATGTAATGGAAGACCCTAATAATACCTATATAGACCATATTGATTGCTGGGGCAAATATTTAAGTTCCACAAAGGTTTTGATTAGAGAAGTACCAGATTCTCATCCTCAATATGCTGAGATCGAAGAGACGGCAGCATATTTTTCAAATTCATTGAACGAGTGGGGAGAGCCTTGGGAATTGCACAGGGTATGGACACCAGGTAATCAACCATATACAAATTCATTCATAGTAAACGACAAGGTATTAGTACCGGTCACTGGAGGAAGTTGGGATGATGATGCACTTGCAGTTTATGAAAACGCCATGCCTGGTTATGAGGTCTTGGGATTCTCAGGAACTTGGGAATCCACTGATGCGCTACATTGTCGGGTCAAGGGTATTCCTGATCTGGAAATGTTGCAAATATTTCATAATCCATTAGATGATGGTACAGAACCAGACGGGATTGGGTACATTATTGAATTAGAGGTAGATGATCTTAGTGAATCGGGGTTGATCACTGATTCCATGAAAGTGTTCTGGAGATCACCAGGATCGAATCTTTGGTCAAATCAGCGTATATACCAGTCAGACGTTCCAGAGGAAATGAATAGGTGGGTTGGTAACATTCCTGCAATAACGGATACCGGTGTCATTCAATATTATCTCCAAGCAGCAGATTCATCAGGTCGCATAGAGACCAGTCCATTAGCAGGTTGGCATGCTTTCATTGCTGCGCCTACAGATGCCTGCTTAACTTGGTCACTGGGTGATCTAGATAATTCTGGAGGGCTTAGTGTGATGGACATATTGCTTCTTGCTGATGTAGTTAGCAATGCTGGTCATGGCATATGCCCTGAGTCAATCTCTGACATCAATAATGATGGAGAGATCTCGGTCATGGATATTGTATTCTTGGTAAATATTATTCTGAATCCATAAAACAACACCTAAATTCGCCAGCAATTTTTCAGGACAAAAAGTGAAAATTAAAGTAAAAAAGATCAATGACTATACCAGAGAACTTGAAATAGATATTCCTTGGTCTGAACTTGAATCAGATTTTGAGATATCAGTTAAGAAGTTCAGTAAAAATGTTAAGATGCCTGGTTTCCGTTCAGGAAAAATTCCTAGAGATAGATTGTTGAGTCAGTTCCAGCCAAATATCGAGGCAGAGTTCATGGATGCAAATTTTCAAAAATATTATCTCATGGCTGTTCAGCAGGAAGGTCTAATTCCAGTTAATAAGGCAGAGGTCAGAGATGTGCATTTCCATATGAATGAGCATTTTTCATTTTTTGCAGTGTTTGAGATCGAGCCTGACATATCATTACCTAAATTAAAGAAGAATGTTCTCTCAGTTCAGCGTACAACATATTTGCATGATGATCAAGATATTGAAGATGCCATAATGCAATTAAGAAAGGCAAATGCAACCATGAGCACTGTTGAGGATGGTGCCCTAGAGGGTGACTATCTGATATGCACACTTCAAAAACTTGACGATTCCGGTGTGCCAATCATTGGCAAGAAATTTGAAAAACAATATCTCCGGGTTGGGAAGGGTTCTTTTACAGATGACCAAAAAGAAAAGATGATAGGTTTGAAGTCTGGAGAGGTTACCAGATTAAGGCTGCCAGTAAATCAGGACGGTGAAGATGCGGACTACGAATTAACTGTTGAAAATGTTGAACGAGAGATCCTACCTGAATTAAATGAAGAATTCTTAAAGCAAATAAATCCAAGTTTGGAGTCCATGGAATCACTAAGGAAGGATGTTGAAAACAAGATAATAGAAAATTTTAAGGAAAGATCTAAAACTGCTTTTGATAGAGATCTTTCAGATGCCCTGATCGAAAAGGTCAATCCCTCCTTTGCACCATCCATGGTTGAACATTACTTGACAAATCTTGTTGAAGATGTGAAAAAACAAAATAATGGAGAGCCTCTGGACGATGAAAAAGTGCGTGAGCAATACAAGCCTTTGGCAGAGAGGAATATCAAATGGTATTCATTACGAAATAAATTAATTGAGCATGGAGATTTAAATTTAGATGATCAAGGTCTAGATAAAGAGATTCAGAGTCTTGTCGATGGGGCACCAAATTCTGAGAAAGAGATCAGAAAGTTTTATAAGAAACCAAGTAATAGAAAGCGTTTGGAAGATGGACTCATGGAAAAGATAATCTTGGAATACTTGGAGCAATTTGCTAAAGTCAAAGAGGTAGAAGTACAAACCAAAGACCTTCGTGGAAAAGAACATGAACATTGATGAAAAAACATTAAATCAACTCGTACCAATTGTCGTTGAACAAACAGGACGATCAGAGCGTGCTTTTGATATATTTTCAAGATTACTTAAAGAAAGGATCGTTTTTCTAGGAACTCCAGTACAAGACTCAATGGCTTCTCTGATCATTGCACAATTACTTTTTTTGGAGGCTGAGGATTCTGAAAAGGACATATATCTATATATAAATTCACCTGGTGGTGTCATTACATCCGGAATGGGCATATATGATACCATGCAGTATATCAAGCCTGATGTGGCAACCATCTGCCTTGGACAAGCTGCGAGCATGGGGGCTTTTTTACTCGCTGGTGGAGCAAAGGGAAAAAGGTCTGCACTGCCAAATTCTAGAATAATGATCCATCAACCCATGGGAGGTGCAGAGGGTCAGGCCACAGATATCGAGATACAGGCCGAAGAGATACTGCGAATGAAAAAACAACTTAATACAATACTCGCAAAGAATACTGGCCAAACACTAAAGAAGATAGAGGCGGATACAGACCGTGATAATTACCTTACATCTAGAGAAGCAAAGAATTATGGTCTGATAGATACGATCCTTACAAAGAGGAAATGACCAAGATCCAAAAAGGGAAAGAACCCGAGGTCAATCTAGACCTAGATAATGACCAACCACGTACTGGATTTAAGGTATCCCTACAAAAACCTTCAAAGATCAAAGACTATTTGGATCACCACGTAGTAGGCCAAGATAGAGCAAAAAAATCCATCGCAGTTGCTGTATATAATCATTATAAGCGCATTATTCATCAATCATATAATTCCGATGTTGAATTAGACAAGAGCAATATTCTTCTGGTCGGTTCTACAGGGACTGGAAAAACATTGATCGCTCAGAAATTGGCAAGGTTTCTATCTGTACCATTTGCAATAGCTGATGCCACCACATTGACTGAGGCTGGATATGTTGGTGAGGATGTTGAAAATATTCTCGTTAGGTTGCTCCAAGTCTCAAATTATAACCTTAGTGCAGCTGAGAAGGGAATCATATACATTGATGAGATTGACAAAGTGGGAAGGAAAAGTGCAAGCGCTTCGATCACTCGTGATGTAAGTGGAGAAGGGGTTCAACAAGCTCTTTTAAAAATTATAGAGGGTACCATTGCAAGCATACCTCCAAAAGGAGGGAGAAAACATCCAGAACAGAGTCTGATCCAAATAGACACTTCTAACATACTATTTATTTGTGGAGGCTCTTTTTCCGGTTTGGAAGACATTGTTTCAAGAAGAATTGGTAAAGGCGAACTTGGTTTTGGTACTAGAAAAAAGGCATTGAAGAAGAACCCCAATATTATTTTTGAAGATGTAAGGCAAGAAGATCTGATCACCTATGGTTTGATACCTGAATTAGTTGGTCGCTTGCCTATACTTAGTACCCTTGATACACTAGATGAGGGAGACCTTCTTAGAGTGTTATTAGAGCCGAAGAATTCCATTGTAAAACAATATCAAAAATTATTTCTATTGGAAGGAGTTGTCTTGGAATTTCAGGATAATGCCCTTAAAGAGATAGTTAAACTCGCCATTGAAAAGAAGGCAGGTGCCAGAGCGCTAAGATCTGTAATGGAAGAGCATCTAATGGAGGTCATGTACCAGATTCCTGACATGGAGGGAGTTGAGCGGGTCATCATCACCAAGGATGCGATCCTTCAAGGAAAGGATCCAATATTTAAAGCGCAAAAAAAGAGAAGGTCAGCGTAAGTTCATTTCAATAGAGTTATCTTTCTCACCTGTCTATAAGTACCTGCTTTAAACTCCACAAAATAAATTCCAGAACCCATGTTTTTTGCATCCCATGTCGCTTTGTGTCTCCCAACATCGTATCTGTCTTCTACTAAGGTTGTTGCTAACCTTCCTGAAATATCAAAGACCTTTATTGAAATAGAACTATTATTATCATTGGGGACTGAAAATGATATTGATGTTAATGGGTTGAAAGGATTTGGATAGATCCGATCAAGGGAGAATGTCGTAGGTACCTGATGTCCGTCTTCATTGCTTAATATATTATTGATCGTTACTGTTCCTTCACCATTTACGAAAGGAACACCACTATTTCCCCAGGCATCTAAAATTAATATTACATTGGTGGACAGGGTGGTTACATCATTTAATTCAGCCTGTTCATTTACCATGCAGTTTACTCTGAATAGTTCATGTGGAGCAGGCTCAAGAGGCTCGGCCCAGTTAGAAATTCCAACAGTTAGGTCATTACCAGACACAGTAACATCAAATTCCCAGTCACCAGATAGATCGATCGGTTCAATGATTGGAGACCACTGCTCATTTTGATTCCAATCCGTAAATGGTTCACCAGAGTCATATTCACCATTTTCATTGAGATCCTCGAATGGTTCATCGCTTGGAGTCAGGATGTCTGGTTCATTTGATATTTGAAATACCGTAAGTGCAATGGGAACCGTGTTGATCAGTGATACTGAAAAGGATGCTCCTCCTCCAATGGAACCTGTTCCATTCTGTATCGTGTAATATTGGTCAACGCCCTGGACATGGTAATCGGCCTCATCCTGAATGGTTATGCCTACCTCACTTCCATCTAAGGTATAGCCAATGCACATGCTATAACTCACCACGACATTTGCCTCAACTCCGACGTTGTTGAATAATTGAAGGTCCAGTATGCTTCCCGTGCCTGCTGAGATAATAGGGTTTACCAATGTCACTAGACCATTATCAATTATGACTGAATCAAATGTTGTTCTTTCAGTGGCTGTGACGCCTACTATATCGACAAATGAAGGATTAAAGTCCAATTCAAATTGGAACTGTCCAAGTTCCATCTCATTGTCCATGCCAAGAGATAGTGACCCTTGGCCATAGGCATACCCGCCTCCATCATCTATTGATGCTGTTGCCAAGATGATATCATTATATTCAACGTCAAAGAACATGAATTCACCTGGGTCTGAGATATTATCAATCCGTAACATGGAGGGTGCACCATATAGGCTGGTCGTATTTGGATTTGATGAGTTACTAAACTCTCTGTTGTCGGAGTCTCCAGGGAAGACATCCGCACCATTGCTTGGTCCACCGTTTTCCAATGCGAACATTCCATCTGCCTGCTCTAGGCCTACTCCATAGTACGGTTCATTATTGTTTGGCGCCCATCCTTGGGCAACGTCATCATTGATGTGCCATATGGTAAGTCCCGGAGTAGGCATTAATGTATCTGAGCCAACCTTTTGTCTATTCTCTATGTACCAGTATTCTTCATCTGCCTGAGAATGGTTGACGCGATATATGGTATCATTGGAATATGTTTGCTGAATGGATACCATGTCTTGATCATCTGTGATCTCAACGACCTCGACCCATCCTAATTCATTTTTACACCAACCTATCATCGTGGCAGGATACCACGGCGAATTATTACTGGTACCCCAGGAACCGCTTGCCATTAAGGCAAGTTTCCCTGCGCCACTTGAGGTGTAGTCTGTATCATAAAGGTCTGGTAGTCCCAAGGCATGGCCAAATTCGTGGGCCAACACACCAATGGCAACTATGTTCCCATTTTGTATCTCTGGGCTGATATTGTAACTATTTATTGTGACCCCATCATAGTTCACAGCCAAATTTCCCAGACTTGATTTATGTGACCAGATATTTGAATAGTCTCCTTCCTCCGCACCTGCGCCTTGGTGAATTAGATTTAGAGCATCAACATAGCCATCATTGTCATTATCAAATTCGGACCAGTCAAAGCCAGACTCCTCGAGTTCATCGACCATCGTTCTGACCAATTGTCTCACCCTTGTATATCCATTGTTATAGGAGTAGTAGTCATGCTCGTTTGGTGCCATGAACCAATTGGAGACCTCTGCCACAGGCAGAAAGGCACCATATGATATCTCTTGGTAAAAATCTCTGAAACTACCAGTATTTTCATAATTTAAATGAGTATAGCCCTCTTGGTTCATGATGGAGTCTATCTCTGAAGGCTCATAGATCGCATATGCATCAGGGAACTCGACCAATATTAGCGGAACACGGAAAGTATCAGTGCGTGTTGCATTCAAGTTAGGAATGGGAGCATTATCAATAAGGATGTGCGGTTCGGGTCTGATGCCCTTTTGAATTTGTGAATTTCCTTGGATGGGTTCATCAATTCCAACCTTTAAACTTGATGGCACAAGACCTTGTCCGTTATTTCTCAGTGCATATACCCACCATCCTTGATTATTCTTAAGAACTGTCCAGCCTTCGTGCTCACGCCAGCCTTGGAGATGATTTCCTCGATTTTGAATGATCAATTCCAAACCATTTGGTTGTCTTACATTGAATGGAGTAGGTGACGCAATGTCTGCAGTCATGATTGAAATAAAAATAATGGATAAAAGGATTATATTTTTTGTATTATTCATGGTGTTTTTGTGTTTTTTTTAAATAAGCAAAGAAATATAGTGACCAAATGATTATATTTCACGCTTCTTGCTTGGGCTGAAATTGTAGTTAAATTGATGAAAAAACAAATTCTAGATATTTCGCTGATGATCCTTATGGCTTTTTCCATGAACGCATGCGATTTCCTAAAAGATGAAGAAGCAGAACAGGAACAGGCAGTCGATTTTACAAATACCTTGAACCAGAACCTGAGTGGTACGCAAGGTGCAATAACAGATTATTTCTATAATTTTGAAAATGATGTTAATGCGACATTTTTCCGTTATAATCCCAATCTAATGGCAAACTATGATACATATTTAGATTATTATAGTCTTTTTGGAGAGGATCCAACGCATATGGCGTTTAGGACATTCCCAGACCATTTGGTTGCCATGACCTCATCTGATGAAGCAGAATATACTGAGCGTCATTACATTGACTCATTATCGGTCGCGGATTCAGTTGTCTATGATTCGGTCCAGATGACATCCACACCGTTTAAAAATCTAGAACGGCTTGAATGGAACCTAGAGGCAGAGCCCTCTCTTCAGAGATATAAACTTGTAAATTCTGATTGGGTTGTCTCAGATACCATGTTGTTTTACAATGATACTTTTGACGTCAGTGCATATTGGGCGGTCGTTGATACACCTTTCATTGATAATGGTTTGTTATTTGTTGATTCTTCAGAGTGGAATGATACCGATTATGTATTCATATCGGATGACCCACTTAGATTTTTGAACACATTTGAATTCGTCAAGCAGCAACTTAGTGATGACTCGCTTGTATTTAGGGAAAATACTGATTGTAATGACAATGGTCAATGGGATCTGTCTGAGACGTCCCTCACCGATTACAATGGTAATGGCGTCTACGAGGTGCTCTACGAATACAGCGATAATAACAACAATGGTGAATATGATGCTGGTGATGACATCATACAAGACTTTGATGGCAATGGTACCATATCGGTTGCGTACGAATTTGTTGATAGGGGGAATGGCATATGGGATCCTCAAGAGCCTTACTATGACATTGATTCATCAGGAACTTATGACCTAAATGAGCCTTACCAAGATCGTAATTGTAATAATAAATGGGATGATGCAGAGGACTATGTTGATGGTGATGATTCAGGGTCATATACGGATGGTGAGGATTTCACTGATCGTGGGAATAATTTATATGATGAAGAGGAAGAATTTTCTCTTAAGGATATTAACTCTGATGGTGTGAGTGATACTCTACTTTATCTGACTGGTGATAAGCCCGATAATTTGATTGTTGACTGGACCGACCCAAGCAATCCACAGGTCTTGTTAGACATATATCTCGGTGATGATGTAACAGACAGATGGGGAAATGTTTATACTGATGTTATTGAAGAGGTGGATTTTTATGACCTGAAACAACAGTACGTTGATGATGTCGATTCCTTGGTGACTCTCTTTACTAGGGAGGAGGTTGGGCATATCAATACTTCTGGTGCCTCGCTGTCCCCTGATGACTATTATATCACAAAATCAGAATGGACAAAGACCGCAGGCGGGCAGACCGAACGGTTTTATAATTATCATATTTTCCATGAACCAGATCATTTGAATCAGGTTGTATATCCATCTTATTTTCTGCCAGTAGGGTTCTATTTTAGCCCTAACGATATTGAAGATGGTTTTTGGCATAAAAGGAATTTGGAGAGCGAAGTGCTCTATTACACATCCAATGGCTATTTGAGAGATGGTGAGATGGTAGATACGGCCTATTATGATACAACTGAGATATCTGTCTATTACATAGAAAAATCTTATCAAGTAGAGTCGGCAAGTGTTGTCGTGCCAGCAGGCCATAGACCAAGCATGGACCAGGCTGCTCCAGATACTACTTTTTCGGATTGTTTCAAGGTCACACAGAACATGACGATGACCATGGTGGGAAGTGGTGTGGATTTTGGTCAAAAGACAATTTCTTGGCTTGCAAAGAATAAGGGCCTTGTGAAGAGTGAGGTGTACATACGCTGGACCGAGCATCCCTATGATTCAGACTACACTCAAAACAGTAGTTATTTGGATACGACAAACCAGGCATGGGTTGGCCTTAATCGCATTGAATTAACTTCGGTTGACATAGAGCCTGAAAGTGGAGTATTCAGGCGACTAACAAGACCAGTTAAGACAGTGACATTAAAAGATGTCGGTGATCAGCCCGACTTTGACTTTGATCCATTTTACATTAATACTCAAAGTGGGATTCATACCTTGGATCTCAGGGAGTTAAGCGAATGATCAGAACTGGCAAGACTTTGTTCATGATCTTTTTCATGATATCTGCATTGATCGCAGGAACTGATGGTACCATACGTGGAAAGATAACTGATGAAAAAACTGGTGATCCACTTCCTGGCGCAAACATATACATACCTGACCTTGGCGTGGGTGCGGCTGCTGACATGGAAGGTAGCTATATCATTTTGAACATTCCTGTTGGGGAGTATGATGTTGTTGTCCAGATGATGGGATACAAAAAAATGACCATGACCTCGGTCAATGTCGTCATGGACCAGACGGTCTGGCTTAATTTTAAATTACCTGAGCAATTAGTTGAGGGAGAAGAGGTAGAGGTCGTTGGGACCCGCCCACTTGTTGAAAAGGGTACCACATCCAAGAAGATCACCGTTGACAAGGAAGCCATCCAATCCTTGCCCATAAGGGACCTTAGTGAATTGTACACCCTGCAGTCTGGTGTAGTGAAGGTCGAAAGTCGTACAAAATCAGTCCCTGACCATGAGGAGCGTGGTATTGAAGAGATACATGTTAAAGGAGGAAGGTCAGGTGAGATAGCATACATGATGGACGGAATGTATCTCAGAAATCCCATTTTTGGCTCCATTGGGTCTGGTACTCGACTCAATCTATTTGCTGTTAGGCAGTTTGACTGGCAGCCTGGTGGTTTTAACGCAGAATATGGTGATGCGCAGTCTGCTGTATCAAACTGGCATACGGCAGCAGGCGCGAGTGAGATAGAGTACCATTTTAGATATGAGACCAGTCAGATTGGTGCAGCGATCAATTCAGCATTAGGCAATGACCTTGAAACAAATAACTATGATCTAAATCGTGGATACAACGATTATAACTTTGGCGTTGGTGGTCCGATCATAGGCATCCCCAAATTAACGTTTTGGGTCTCAGGTCAGTTTACAACTGAGGATAAATATAGTGTCTATGAATTTGATGATAAGATCTATGAGGGTCCGAAGTATTTCTTGAATGAATCAGACCTTGATCTCGATGTGCTTCAGCAAAACAAAAAAAATGTTGTTTATCCTTGGGATGATGTAGCAGGATTTCGTGGATTTGGCTTTGATAATACTTGGGATGTTTTTGCCAAACTCAGTTACAAATATACAAGTAAACTTCGATTCCATGGGTCATACTGGCAGGTGGCAAACCACAGGCAGGCCTTTAACCCTAGATATCTTTACTGGGATCAAGGCAGGAATGAACTTTTTCGTGATACCTACAGATATAACCTTGAATTAAACCATTCAGTGACCCAACGAACCTTCTATACTCTGAGGTGGTCTAGGTTCACCCAAGACCAATTCCAAGGTGTAAGATGGAGAGACAATGACAAGGATGGATATCCTAACTGGTTTGAATGGAGGCATCCTGCAGGCTATAAGGAGATCTCTGATACTGAAAATGAATTTGTTGTGCCTTACTCAATAGGAGAAGACGGAGATACGGTGAGATACACCAATGTAGATGAAAGGAGTGGTTGGTATCATGGGGCCGAACCTGGGCTCTGGAATTGGGAACTTGCAGAGGACTTTGATGATCGCAATGGAAATGGTGTCTGGGATTCTGGAGAGAGTTTCACGGATTCAGATGGAGATGGTCAATGGGATGGTCCAGAATTGATTAAGAGACTCATACAAAAAGATGGTGACTATTGGTTAGAACCTGAAATGTATGAGGATTTTGAACCTTTCTATGATTATGAGAGCATCAGACTTCTTTGGCAGAATGTACCTGGTTATTATGGGTCGCCTAGCAACTTTAGTTTCATACCTGGACTCCCCAATCCATACTATTACATGCCGGATGTGACTGGTGTCGCTTGGGATGAGGGCAGGACATTCGGTGGACATGATACATTTTATGCAAGTTCCACATCGATAACTGATGAGGTTCGTTTTGACATTACCAGTCAATTGACAGACAAGTGGAAAGTCAGGGTTGGTGCCGATTATAAATCTCATAAATTGAATTTTTATGAGGTCAAATATCCATGGCTTGGAGCAGGAGCGAAGATCCAAACATTCGCGGAATATTGGCAAGATACGGGTCCTGATGGGCTTGTCCTTGGAGATGAAGGCTACGAAGAGGCAGACGCCGGTGAAAACAATGGAAGATGGGACGAGGGTGAAAAATACACGGATGCAAATGACAATGGAAAGTGGGATGATTTTCGTGAGCCTGAAGAATTCTCTGCATACATACAGAATACATTCGAGGTTCCTTGGATGGTGATCAATTATGGCATAAGGATTGACATGGTGGACTACAATTCCCAGGTATGGTCAGACACATTGGGAAAATTTAGTCCAGGTAGGCCTTGGTTCTATTCCGACCTTAATGATAATGATGTATGGGACAAGGCCACTGAAGAGGCATCGGACATCGCTGGTTTAGCGAGACAGAAGATCTTATTAAAAAATTCAAACTGGTCATATAAGATCAGTCCTAGAATTGGATTCAGCCATGTCATTACCGATAAATCGACCTTTACATTCAACTATGGACTTTATTTCCAGAATCCGATCTACCAGAATGTTTACCTAAATACGAATAGTCTAGAAGACCCAGAGGAGTTATTTGAAGAAGGAGAAGGTGCAGTTGGAAATGCAACGATGAATGCCCAAAGAACTCAGCAATATGGTGCTAGTTTCAATGTCCAAGTAGGAGAGAACTGGGCATACTCTTTTGGCGCATGGGTACGGGACATGGATCAATTGACGCGCTATACCTTTGAGAGATCCGGTGTCTACCAATATCAGGTTGCCTCTAACGGTGACTATGGATCAGCGAAGGGTCTTGACCTGACTCTAGAATGGCGTTGGGCACTCTTTGGTTCGCAATTGCAGTATACATATTCCATTGCAAAGACAAACAGTGAATATGCATGGGCCAGTATCTCAGGCCAATACGTTGATGCACCAAGCCAAGAGAACCTTGCATACTATGATCGCCCCCATGATCTAACCTACTACTTTTATACATTTCTGCCATTTGGCATTCAAGCAGGACTTACCGCGTTTTATCAGAGTGGCTATCCCTACACGCCTATCATATTCAAAGGAAAAGACCCTGCTGAGGACCTCAGACAGCCAAACTCAAAACGTGGTCCCGCATACAAGAATGTTAACCTTTCCTTCTCAAAATATTTTAAGATGATGAAGCATAAATTTTCCCTTGGTCTAAATTTTTTCAATCTCCTTGACATTAGAAACGCATGGGATATTTATCCAATGACCGGTAAACCAGATGATCCAGGCACATACTACACCAACTACGTGGGTCTCCCAGGTACTGACCCAAATGGTGCTGGGGTATATGCTGACAAATCGAGTGCCTACTATGATAGACCTTGGAGACTTTCTTCACCACGTGAAATTAACTTTTTTATTAGGATAGATTTTGACTGATATGTTTAGAATTAAAACTGTTTTCATTTTATTGATCTCTATTTTGACTGCCAAGGATGGCAGTCTCAAGCAAGTCGATCAGAGTTCTCCAGACCCTTTTAGACAGTCTGCAGTGGCTAAGATAGGTGATAATCCATTTCCCACGAATCCCATGAGTGATCGTGCAAAAGGTTTTGTCGATCAAGGAAGGGTAAAGAGTGCGATCACTAATTATGGAAGTTTCATCAATTGGGATTTTCATCCCTCTGGTATATGGGGCGACTACTCATATTTACCGGCCGTATCCTTCATTGGTGCCCTGCCAGGGCATAAGAATACCGCACACTTCACATGGGAGAATCTAGAGACCATTGTTGATGATGATGGCTTCCCTATCTACAGTATTTGGGAATCATCTAACGCATATGATGATTGGTATCCGGCCAGTGGTGACACAACCTATAAGGGTGTTCTGTTTGATCTGGGTGAAGATGATGGGAGTTACAATCCTGATAATGAAAAGTTTGCCATTGAATCCATCACAGGGGATAAGCAATACTATTTTAACCATGAAGATAGGAAGATCATTCTAAGTACATTCGGTGATTCCGATCCCAATAAGACCACTGGAAGAGTAGGTTTCATATACCCTTGGGCACTTAGACCTGCGCTTATCAGTAGAGAAGATCAGTTTGATTTTTATGACTATGGTGAAGACCTTGAGGAATGGACCGATGATGATGCCTATGTTTACTATGGAGCAAATGCTGCTGAATCACATTTCATTAGCACGGATTACAAGACCGATTGGCATGCTACTACAATGGCAAGGACCAATTCTCATCAAACTGAATATAACGCTAGCGATGTTTTCGGATCTACGCCTTGGGTATCTGGGGATGACACCTATCCTGTTCTAGCACACTCCGCATACTCAAATACCTGGCCTACTAGGATGAACATGGCAACAGGATTGGTTGAATCCTATTGGCCTGGCTGGTGGTCACAAGATTTCAATGTTAATCTTCCTGGATGCTCATATTCTAGAAAAGATCCAAATTGCTGGGAAGAGGTGCCTGGAAGGTTTGTGTCTGACATGGATGTATACATGGAGTTTGATGATAGATGGTCTCATAGGGCAAACAATGTCAATACAAATGATGAATATGAACAGACTGGTTACCCCATGGGGTTAAGGGTAAAAGCAACAGCCCATTCTTATGGTGTCTCCTATGCAGAGGACATCATGTTCGTAACTGTAAAGGTACGAAATGAAAGTGGTGACTGGTGTGCAGAGGATGAGGATGGTAACCCAGTTTTAGATCAGGATGGTAACCAAGAGTGTGGTGAGGCCATGATCATGCCTGATGGTACGAAACTTAATCGTGGCAGGGGATTTGATTATAGTGGAATGTCACTTGGGTTTTACATGGACGCAGATGTATTAATGGGAGATTGGGCTGGTTACAATGGTGGCCTTCATACGAATGATGATGATTTCATGAAGTACTATTGGGAAATATTCGAGGTCAATAATGATAGGATGTTGATCAGCATGGCGATGATAGGTGACCATGATGGTGAATCAGGTGTTGCAGGCTACACTCTTGATGAACCCTCTGCGACCTCTCACCCTGGTAATAATTTTGGTGTGGTTGCTACGCAGTTACTTGACTCTCCGAGAGCGACCGATCCTGTTGACCTTGATCAGGATGGTACGATCGACATATTTCCTGGAGAACCATTGAAAATGACCGACTGGCACTGGGTAGACTGGTACCAGCGTCCGGGTGTTGTATCTCCAGAGTCCAATTCCAGTAGTTGCTATGCTGGTTATGAGGGATGCCCAGTGGCAAAAAATAAAGAAGAGATACTTTATAAACTCATGGTGGGTGATACATCTAACCTAAGTGATGGAGAGAAGGCTTGGCATTTTCATACTCCAAATCCTGGTACTGATCTTGGTGAGGAATTAAATCCTCATTTTGATTCTGTTGAGGGGTTGAAACTTGAATCTGTCTATGAGAGAGATCCTGAAGGATTGGATTGTGTTCTGATCATGAGTTGTGGTCCTTTTGACCTCCCTGTTGGCAGAGAGGTACCCTTTTCTTTTTGTATCATATTTGGTCAGACGGAGGCAGACCTGGTCAATAACGCAAGATTTGCTCAGGTCATGTATAATTCCCGTTACCAAGGTTTTACACCACCTTCAAGGCCTACTGCAAACGCTGTGACCGGTCAGGGTGAGGTAAATATCTATTGGGACGATGCTGCAGAATATGCGAGAGATGTTGTCACGGGGTATGCTGATTTTGAGGGATACAAGATCTATAAGAGTAGAGATGGTGGTAATACTTGGGGTAACCCTGAAGACATGATATACGATACCGATGGAATATTTGCAGGATGGAGACCCTACCAACAGTATGATCTCTCAGCAGAGGAAGATTCTCTACACTGTGTTTATTCAAGGAGTTTTGATTGTCCAGAAGAATTGAGTAGAGGACACGCGATCAATGGTCAGGATCCGTATTTCCCTTGGTTTAGTCTAGGTACTGATACAGGCCTTGAGAGTATCAGATTAGATGAACCAGTTGTGATCAATGGTGATACAATGAGATATATGTTCAAAGATCAGAATGTGACTGATGGTCTTGAGTATACATATTCAGTTGTTGCATATGACATGGGAGTTGAGCCTCCATTCAAGGAGACCTATGCTGACATAGGTGGAGGTCAATTTGAGGTCGTGATCGATACTAATTATTCTAATCCAGATCAATGGGCAAATCCTGATGGTTATGCCTCAATAGAAAATTCAAAGGGTACAACTGTGCTAGATAGAAATTTTGTACAGGTATATCCAGGTGTTACTCCTGTGGCATCTTTGGGCGAGGTTGGAGTTGTACCTAATCCATATAGAGTAAATTCAGGGTTCAAGGAAGGTGAGCATCTTAGGCAGATGCGTTTCACAAATTTACCAGCGCAATGTAGGATAATGATCTACACATTATCCGGTGAGTTTGTAAGTACAATCGAGCATGATGATTCTGAATCTGGAAACGCTTGGTGGGACATGAGAACAATAAACAACCAAGAGGTGGCACCTGGGCTCTACATTTTTCACGTTGAGGAACCATCTGGGTCTGGAAGTGATCCATACATTGGCAAATTTGCGGTGATACGATGATCAAGAGATCTCTAATACCGTTGCTT
>CAYZJY010000018.1:21599-30522 GCA_964478995.1 uncultured bacterium | reverse complement strand
GGATGTAATGGTTATTCAATTATTGACATGGGTGTGATGGTACCTTCAGAAAAGATCTTATCAAAAGCGAAAGAGGTTAATGCTGATATCATAGGACTATCAGGCTTGATAACACCAAGCCTTGATGAGATGGTTCATGTTGCTTCAGAGATGGATCGCCTTGATTATGAAATCCCTCTACTTATTGGTGGTGCTACAACAAGTAAAAAACATACAGCGGTCAAGATAGAAGGGAAATATCCTCAAAAGGTGTTTCATGTCCAAGATGCTAGCCGTTGTGTGGGGTTTGTTGCAAAACTATTGAATCCCAAACATAGATCTGAGTTAATTAATGCTACTAGTAAGCAATATCAGTCCATTAAAGAAACATTTTTTGAAAATCAGAAGAATACTAGGCTCTTGACTCTTGAAGATGCTAGGAGAAGACGACCCATCTTAGAGTATGACCCTATTACACCTAAAGAATTAGGAAACTTCAAAATAGAATCGATATCACTAGATATTTTAGCAAAATACATTGACTGGTCACCATTCTTCCATGCTTGGGAACTAAAGGGCATCTATCCCAATATACTAGAGGACCCCATTAAAGGTGTTGAGGCCCAAAAGGTATTTGATGATGCTCAGTACCAGATGAAATCGATCATTCGTTCTGGAAATCTCAAAGCACAAGCTGTGTATGGTTTTTTCAAAGCCCGTTCTAGCAATGAAGAGGTACAATTGGAAGATGAGAAAACATCTTTTTATTTTCCACGACAATTGATTGATAAAGGAAAGAATCCAAATTTTTGTTTGGCTGATTACATTTCACCAAATGGAGGTGACCATATTGGACTATTTGCAGTTACGGCAGGCCATGGACTTGAAAAAATGGTTGAAGAATGTGAATCAAGGCATGATGATTATAATGCAATAATGTTAAAGGTATTGGCTGATCGTTTTGCTGAAGCTGCAGCAGAATGGCTACATGAAAAGGTCAGAATGGAGTATTGGGGATATTCAAAAGATGAAGATCTTGATCTAAGAGATCTCTTAAGTGAAAATTATAGGGGCATACGTCCTGCACCAGGCTATCCAGCATGTCCAGATCACAAAGAAAAGGACAAGATATGGCATTTACTTGAAGTCCAAGAAAAAATAGGAATCAGTTTAACTGAGACAAGAGCAATGTACCCAGCATCATCCATATGTGGCTGGTATTTCTCACATCCCAAGTCTCAATATTTTAGTGTATTAAAAAATGAAAGGTAATCATGAGAATACGAGATAAGATAAAAAAACCACAGCGTCCTGTGGTTGCATACGAGATATTACCACCGAGACAGAAGGACGGGACATTGAATTCTTATGCTGAGACCATAAGTTCTTTATTGTCTCAAACACACATTGATGCGATAAATATTCCTGAGGTACATGATGAGGCTGCAAGAGGAGATCGTCCTGTCGCTAATCAAAAAAGAGGAGAGCCCAGAGAATTTGGTAGACTATTGCAGGATATCGTTGGTATCGAGGCCATTGTAAATAGAGTCGTTGTCCATGAGAGTTATGAAAAACAAATGCAATGGCTAGAAGAGACCAATGTAAAATATGAAATAGAGAACATGATCATTGTGGGTGGGGAGTCAAGTAAGGTAGAATATCCTGGCCCATCAGTGAATCAAACTTTGAAAGCAATATCAGAAGTGTATAATAAAAATGGTGGAGACATATTTTGTGGAGGAATTGCCATACCAAGTAGAAAAGAAGAATCAAAGAACTTGATAAGGAAAAGTGATCATGGTTCTGAATTTTTTACTACACAGGTCCTCTATGACTCAGAAAATATTATCAAGATGATGAATAATTATCAAAATAGATGTAATGAACTCAATACCTTTCCTAGACGAATTTTATTGAGTTTTGCTCCTGTATCATCCCAAAAGAACATTGAATTTTTAAAATGGCTTGGGGTCGAGATTCCTTCTAGCACCGAAAGATACTTGCAAGGTCGCCCTGGTTCAATGAAGGAACGTTCATTGGATGTTGCGATTGAAGTACTGGATGAAATCTTGAGCAACATAGAGAAAAATGACCTAAAAGTACCTGTTGGTCTCAATGTTGAACATATAATGTCCTATAATTTTCAATCGTCGGTAGAAATGCTACAAGAATTGGCCCGTATCTATAGGGAGTTTTGCATAAAAACACAGAATTATTCAATGTAATTATTATTAAATTCGCCGCCTATTTAGTATAAATATTGGTGAAAAAACCAAAGGAAAATTAATGAGCAAATTCTTATTTACATCAGAGTCGGTTACAGAAGGTCACCCTGACAAGGCATGTGATGCATTCTCAGATGCCATATTGGATGATATCCTTTCTAAGGATAATGAGGCACATGTCGCTTGTGAGTCATTGGCGACGAAAGGGCTTGTTGTCATATCTGGAGAGATAAGGACCACGGCGTCAATTGATGTTGAAGAAGTGGTAAAGGATACGATCAAGACAATAGGCTATCATAAGAGCAATAGTGGAGTTGACCCTGATGATGTTGAGGTTTTATCAAAACTTCATGAGCAGAGTCCTGAAATTGCTCAAGGAGTTGATTCTGATGACATTGCTGAACAAGGTGCAGGTGATCAAGGTCTCATGTTTGGCTTTGCATGCAAGGAGACCCCAGAATTAATGCCGCTTCCAATACAGATCTCACATAGGTTGACTGAGAGATTGACCCAGTTGAGGAAAGATGGGACGCTCCCTTGGCTTAGACCCGATGGTAAATCACAAGTCTCTGTAAGGTATGATGATAAACAGCCTGTATCAGTGGACAAGACCGTGATCGCAACACAGCACGATGACATGCTTTCTGAATATGGTAATGAGGAAGGAGAATTGGAATTTGTTCGATCTAATGTAATAGAGCATGTCATAAGACCAGTACTTGATTCCTATGGCTATGCATATGAAGATAATTTTATTGTCAATGGTACAGGGAGATTTGTTTATGGTGGCCCTGAGGCAGATACGGGTCTAACAGGAAGGAAGATAATTGTAGATACATATGGTGGTTATGCTCCTCATGGTGGTGGTGCATTCTCTGGTAAGGATCCATCAAAGGTAGACCGCAGTGCAACATACATGGCGCGATATATTGCAAAGAACATTGTTGCTGCAGACTTGGCAGAACGCTGTGAAGTTCAGTTATCCTATGGTATTGGGGTTGCTGAGCCCACTTCGTTTTATGTAAAAACACAGGGCACAGGAAAAAAGGACGATAACGAACTTACAAGACTTGCTAGAAATGTTTTCCCCATTAAGCCAGGGGAGATAGTTGAACATCTGGATCTAAAAAAACCTCGTTATAGGCAAACGGCTGCGTACGGTCATTTTGGACGAGAACTTGATCAATTCACTTGGGAAAAGACCGACAAGGTTGATGCCCTATTAAATAGTTTATAGGAGAAATAATGTCAGACACTTTGACTGCTAAAACAATTGTAGAACAAATACCTTACAAAGTAAAGGACCTATCATTATCTGATGATGGAAGAAAGGCTCTTGACATCGCTGAAAAAGAGATGCCTGGTCTTATGTCCACTCGCCATAAATATGGGCCTGAAAAACCCCTGGCAGGAAAAAAACTTACAGGCTCATTGCACATGACCGTTGAAACAGCCGTGCTCATAGAGACATTGGTTGAACTTGGTGCAGATGTTAGATGGGCTAGCTGTAATATCTTCTCAACTCAAGACCACGCTGCTGCGGTAATCGCTGATTCTGGCGTTCCTGTTTATGCTTGGAAGGGAGAGACGCTTGAGGAATATTGGTGGTGTACATTACAGGCTCTTACTTTTCCTGACGGATCGGGCCCAGATCTAATTGTTGATGATGGTGGAGATGCTACTTTATTGATACATAAGGGCTATGAACTTGAGGAATATTATGCAAAATATGCAAAGGTGCCAGACATAACCACTGAGATAGAGGAAGAGAGGATCATTGAAGAACTATTGAGGGAGGTACTTGAAAAAGATCCAGATCATTGGCATAAAGTGCAAAAGAATATCATTGGTGTCTCTGAGGAGACGACAACTGGTGTGCATAGATTGGTCCAAATGGAGAAGGATGGACACCTATTATTCCCCGCATATAATGTTAATGACTCAGTTACTAAGTCAAAGTTTGATAATGTCTATGGGTGTCGTGAGTCCCTTGCAGATGGTCTAAAACGTGCGCTTGATGTAATGGTCGCTGGAAAGACAGTGGTTGTCTGTGGTTATGGCGATGTGGGAAGAGGATGTGCACAATCAATGCGTGGGTATGGTGCCAGGGTTATTGTGACAGAGATAGACCCAATATGCGCATTACAAGCTGCGATGGAAGGATTTGAGGTAACAACGTTAGAAAATGCACTTGAAGATGGACATATCTTTGTCACCACTACTGGTAACAAGGATGTCATAACAAAAGAGCATATGTACGGAATGAAAGACCAGGCTATTGTATGTAACATTGGTCATTTTGACAATGAGATCCAGGTCAATGCACTGAATGAGGATATATTGGTTAAACGAGAAACAATAAAACCACAAGTTGATAGATACAAGTTTCCTGATGACCATGAAGTATTCTTACTTGCTGAAGGTAGATTGGTCAACCTTGGTTGTGCAACTGGTCATCCAAGTTTTGTCATGTCAAATTCGTTTACAAATCAAGTTTTGGCACAAATTGCTCTAGCAAAAGATGCCCCAGATTTAGGTGTTTACATGCTTCCAAAGGAATTAGATGAAGAGGTGGCACGTCTTCATTTGGCCCACCTAGGCGTAGTTTTGACTGAATTAACCGATGAACAAGCAGACTACATTGGGGTTCCAAAGGAAGGTCCCTACAAGCCAGAACATTATAGATATTAACCTAAACATAATATAATCAATAAAATACCCCTCATTTTATTGAGGGGTTTTTTGTTTTTGTATCTCTCGGAATAATTCCACAAATTCAAGAGCGGAAGTCCAAAACAATTGGCTTAACATGAAGGTAAACCCGAGACATATCCTATCACACTGGAAAAAGGGAATCGTACATACTTTTCTGATGCTGTTGGTATTTACCACAGGAGCATGTGATTTTGACATCCCTGATAAGTTTGAAATGCCTACTTGGTATCTGGATCTGAAGATTCCTTTGGTCCAGACACGTTATCAGATGAGTGACATCTCGGATTCTACTGCAGGAATATTCCTTACTGATGATTCCTTAGGTTTTAAGATAATCCAAGAGGGTGAAATGCCTGCAACAGAACTACCAGATCTACCGTCTGTGCCCATAGGATTGGAACAGGCTATTTCATCAGGTGAGATCCCAGGCATCAGCATGGATATAGAATTACCAGGTATTTCAATCGATCAAAGGATTGATGTTGTACTCTATGGCGCCTCGATCTATCAAGACACTGCGAAATGGTGTGAGATAGTCACTCTATATGACACGACAGTTTTCCCTCCCACTCCCTTTGATAGTCTTATATGTCTGGTTGATAGTACCACAGGTGATACCTTAGGAAGACTATTCTCATTCCCAACAGATTCTGTGAGGCATATGACAGCTGAAAATTATAATTCTCTCATAGTGGCTTTGTTTGATTCTGTGATGGGAATTCTGTCATCTGCTCTGGATACGACCATTGATCTTGGACTATCATCTATTCCCCTACCAGAAGATCCTCCGATCATCGCAAGCATAGATACTTTGATCATTGGTACTCATCCATCTAATAGTGTGTATAGGACTTTATTTAAGAATAACGGTATTCCCACTAATTTACAGAATGTTTATTCACACATGGTCACTGGCAACAGTACTCTATTCTTAAGCGATACACTTGCTAACCATGGCAACATGCCCACCATATCGAATGGCGAGACCTATGCCGATACAACAGATCTTTCAGGAAAGGGGTTGACTAGTTTCTTAAAGTTGGCCACCAATATGTCATTGACTCCTGCATACGATTATGTGACGATTCCTCCAGGTTCTCTATATGTTGATTTTAAACTAGCTTTTCAAATGTCAGGAATTGACAGCATAGATGTGACAACCAATAATTATTCCATGTCAGATGGAATTGAGATGCCCCCCATGGAATTACCTGAAATGGATATGACAGAGTCAGGCATTAGCAGGATGGAGATTTACAGAAATGTTCTCAAAGACCAAGGTGCTGCTTTTAATGAGAACAAACTTCTTATTGGCAATCTGGGAAGTTCATTTCCTTTTGACATGAATTTTTTGATGAATTTTAAAAATTTTTCACCAACACCAGGAAATGATTCTGTAAAGATAGATACGGTATTGAAAAAAGGAATAACCATCAATAGGACCTTTGACATGAGAGGCTACAGTCTTCAAAGCGTTGAGGGTGACAATGATGGTGATGGATGGCCAGATAGTGCATTTTCAAGTTTTGATCTTGTACTGGATATAACTATACCTGAACAAAAAGCATCAATACCTTTAGATGGCTCACCATTGGGTGAATTCACCATGGATATGCAGTTAGACCAATTATCATTTTCGTCCATTGGAGCAAATCTGTACATGGAGATGCCTGCAGAACCGACCGAGCAGGAATTTCCTCCTGGATTTACTGGTGCAATTCCCACGGAGGCGATGATCGAGATCATCTTCAAGAATCAGATCCGTTTACCAATCGAGATGCTTATGGAGTTCAAAGGATATAATTCCCTAGGTGAACTTACCTATGTCCCAGTTGTCATAGATACAATTGGTTTTCCTTCGACGACAAGTAATTTGGATACTGCCAAGACCGTGATCGCACTTAATAAACTGGGCACCACCATTACCATCTATTCATCCGTGGAGGATAGTGTTCCATCCTTTACAAAGACAGTAGCTCCATGCGATACTTGTGCGACCATTATTGATCTTTTAGCATCTAACCCAGTTCAGATGATCATCAACCCAGAGGTAAAGGTAGATGGGAGAGGAGAGATCACAGCAGAAAAGGCAATCGCTGGAGGTTTTAGGGTTACCATCCCCTTTGTACTGCAATTGGAGCCAATGACCTTCATGGGTGGAACCGCAACTGAGATTGAGGAATTCGAGCATGAGACAAGATACAAGATCAGAAATAGTCTTCTAGAGACAAGTTTGGTCTCTACTATTGAAAATGCACTTCCCTTTGGAGCTGAAGTATCAGTTTTATTGAGTAATGATTCACAGTTTCCAACAGACACATCTCGTGAACAACTAAATTTTTTCAGGGATACTCTGGCTGCTCAGGGCATCTTACCATTGACCGATAGCCTCTATATCATAAGGAAATGCAGTGACATATCTCCAGACAGTAGCAATATCTATATCTATGATATCATGACCGATCACTCAGAATGCATAGATGGACTACCATATGTTGTTAGATCAGATGGGTCTGGCACTGATACGATATTCTCATATGTAGACACGTTATTCAAATTTTTATTGCCTGACCCTGAATCATATTATGGAGAGAATGATTCATCCGGATACCCTGAGGGAATGGTGGCAGTACCTGGTACTGGGGTTTATCCTAGTACGATTGATACATCAAAAATATTTTTATTGACAGATTATGGAAGCCACTATACGATGCCAAGATTTTATTTGCCTGGCACTGGAAATACAGGAGTATTCATGTCTGTTGAAGATTACCTTGATATTAGTTCATTCATCACATTCACCTTAAGTAGTTCTGGTGCATTTGGATCTGCAAAGAATGAGTTGATATTGACATATCCAAATGGTGGACAAACACTTCTCACAAATGAATCATGTGAGGTCACTTGGGCATCCTATGGGACCAGTAGTGAGACCGTAGACCTTTATTATTCTACAGGTGGAGATACAAATACCTATAAACCAGGTTATTGTGTATATACAGATAATTGGACATTGATCGAAGGAGGACTTGATAATTCAGGGTCTTATGCTTGGGATCTCTCTTCAAGTAGTCTGTCAGAGACTGATTCTCTAAGATTAAAGATCATTGCATCAAATGGTGAATCATGCGATATCAACGGACATTATGTCAAAATAAGGACCTCATCAAATACTGCAGGATATAAACCAACTAGATCAAAGGTAAGTTGGGGTAATAGATGAATAGATTCATTCTAATGGTTCTTCTATCTAGTATTGCCATTCAGGCACAGACCAAGCGTGATCCTAGGGTTGTTGCAATGGCTGGAGCATATACCACAGTAGCGAATGGGATCTTTAGTGTAGGTTACAATCCTGGTTTGATCGGTCTGCAGCAGAACAAACCTTTCATGGTACAGGGTTTTCAACTTGATTTTGGACTGATAGGTAACTTTTTTTCCATCGAAAATATTGCAAACTATAGTGGTGATACTCTAGACATGAAAGAGAAGAACGCTCTATTTAGAGAATTAGAGGAAGCAGATGGTATGGCTTTTTTCATGGATACCCACATGCCCATACCCTTACTCAACATATCGATGGGCAATAAGGCTTTTACCGCAAATAATACCATATTACAGAATTATCGCCTGCCCATGGGATTGTTGGAACTCATGTTCTACGGAAATGGACAGAAGGCAGATCTTGATCTAGAATTCAATTATGAGATCTTAGGCATGAATGAATATGGGTTTTCTTTTGGAATCCCTTTTAGATCAATGTCTTGGGGAATTACCGCAAAATACATGCAAGGTCTATTTTATTTAGGAGTTGATGAAGATTCCTCGTCATCAAACCTGATTACTGATGATCTAGGCATATATGGTTCTGGGAGATATGTGATAAGACAAGGTGTTGGTGGTTCAGGATTTGGTTTTGACATAGGTGTAGTATCTAGAGACTATCAAGGATGGCAGTTTGGAGCATCCATCATTAATCTAGCAGGTACCATCAATTGGAAGCA
>CAYZJY010000018.1:0-21499 GCA_964478995.1 uncultured bacterium | reverse complement strand
AAGAAACTAGATAATTTTTTGATCGCATCTGATCTGGTCGCAGGTTTTCAAAATCGGTACTATGCCCGAAAACAGTGGAAATGGTCCATAGCCACTGAATGGACGCGCATGCCAAAAATGCCATTGCGCATAGGCTTTGGTTGGGGCGGTGGTGATCTCAAAGAACTAGGCATGGGATTTGGAGTTAGAAAAGGAATGGTCATGTTTGATTTTGGCTTTGCCTTTAGAAATGGGATGTGGCTACATACAATGAAAGGATTCAACCTTTCATTTGGTATTTCAATTATCGGTAAGGAGAAAGACCCCAATGAATCAGATAAAGAAGGTCCACTTCCCAAACCATAATCCTTTTAGATCAGGTCTTTGATCTCCAGAATAATAGTAGTGCTGCTAAAACAAAGATAATATTTCCAAGCCAAGCTGAGGCTAAAGGCTCAACTATACCCTTAAATCCCAAAGATTGCCCAAACTTGATCAGTGCATAATAACCAAATATAACGAACACGCTTGCACCTGCTCCAAAAGATAGACTGTTTTTCTCTTTTAGCACGACTAGTGGGATACCACACAGTATTACAATCAGGTTAGTGAATGCAAAAGAGATCTTGATATAACGAGTTACCTCCCACTTTATGGTATCTACTCCATTGGCTTTCAATTGAACAATTCTTTCTGTGAGTCTATAATAATCCAATTCATCTGGTTTTCTAGCTTGCTGCTGTATGTCGTTTGGCAAAAACCCTAATTCCATTAGGCTATCTTTTGAACCGATCATTACATTTGTTTCAAGACCATCTTGATTGAATTGTCTAACTGAATAGTCACTGACAGACCATTTTGAGGAATCTGAATTCCAGATGATTTTTTTTGCATCTATTCTTTCTCTTATGGTCAATTGTCCTAGGTCAACAATTGTAAGATCATAACCTATCCTTTTTTGAATGTAATACTTGGATAAAGAAATATGGTTTGAGGAATTTTTTTGAAGAAAGATATCCTTGAGGGTATTTTTTAATTTATGTCTCGATTTACGTTTAACATAGTCTCTATCTATCTCAAACCTTTTTTCATTTCCATATGCGACAAGTTTGTTATCTAGTAAAAAAGAAATACCTGAAAGGATAACGCCACATATGACTAGAGGTAGAGCAACTCTATAGAGACTTATTCCAGAAGCTTTCATGGCTGTCCATTCATTTCGCTTTACCATTGATCCAAGACTAAATACAGTTGATATCAGTACCGCCATGGGAAGTCCTATGCTAACAAAATAGGGTAGAGTATATATATAATATCTAAATACCACTTCCGAGGGCACCTTATTATCCATGAATCGATCTAGATTCTCAATCAGATCAACAATGATGAATATGGATAAAAACCCAAGGATGGAAATACCAAGGATGACCCAGAATTGGCGAATGAGATATTGGTCAAGTTTATTTAACATTAAATTCAACATGATTTAAAAGTGAATTTCACGAAAATGCGTCAATAATAAAATGATATAGAATGGATATTTATAAAACACTTGATTCTGCAATTGCTAGTTTGGCTGGTTTTCTATGGGGAACCCCTCTCGTTATCCTACTACTTGGTGGAGGAATATTCTTTGCTGCATATAGTCGCATGGTACCGATACTATATTTTAAACATGGCATAGATATATTGCTTGGGAAATATGACTCAGATGATGATCCAGGTCAGATCACTCATTTTGAGGCGCTGTCAAGTGCACTTGCAGGAACGGTTGGAATGGGTAACATTGCTGGAGTTGCTGTAGCGATACATGCTGGTGGACCAGGAGCGGTCTTTTGGATGTGGGTCACTGCAATATTAGGAATGAGCACCAAGTTCTTCACATGCTCCCTTGCATTGATGTATCGTGGTAAGGATGATCAGGGAGAGATCCAGGGTGGTGTCATGTATTATATTGAAGAGGGTCTTGGACGATCATATCGACCTCTTGCCATGATGTTCAGTATTTCTGGACTTTTGGGTTGTATTGTATTTTTTCAAGCGAACCAACTATCCCAGATCATACGTGATTATTTCTATGTGCCCATGCAAATCTTTCAGGATGACCCTTACATGGGAAATTTAATGACTGGAATTATTGTTGCAACTGTGGTTGGAACGGTCATTTTTGGCGGAATCAAAAGAATTGCAAAGGTTGCTAGTAGGATGGTACCTACAATGGTCGGACTCTACATTATTGCAGCAATTTTGATTTTAATTAATAACATCAATGATGTCCCTGGGATATTGATGCTGATCATCAAGGATGCATTTACTGGTAATGCTGTATCTGGAGGTGCCTTGGGTAGTATGATCATCATAGGAGTACGCCGTGGAATGTTTTCGAATGAGGCAGGTACAGGTACAGAGACAATGGCTCATGGAGCAGCAAAGACCACTGAACCCATTAGAGAGGGGCTTGTCGCAATGCTTGGTCCATTCATTGATACTCTGGTCGTCTGTTCCATAACAGCGATCATCATTCTATTAAGTGGTGTTTATGTCGAAGACTTAAATGGTGTATCAATGACCGCTGAGGCCTTTAAACGGGAATTAGGAATACCTGGACAGATCTTCTTGACCATTGCTGTTTTAAACTTTGCCTTGTCGACAATGTTTGGATATTCATACTATGGGCAAAAGTGTGCCTCATATGTTTTTGGCACTCGGTGGAAAGATGTCTATAATTGGTTTTATGTAGTGATGATCGTTGTTGCTTCTGTGGCCTCCATTGACATTGCAGTCAATTTTGTGGATAGCGCATATGCTCTAATGGTGATTCCTACAATGACAGCCACCTTTCTATTGTCACCGAAGGTCTTGGCAGAGGCAAAAAGATATTTTTCAAGCATATAACTCACCATCCAAAAGGACCCAGCCTTCTTTTTTTGAATGAGGTTTTAAGTTTATCCATTCTGAAAAAGCATTGATGACCTTGTCTGCTTGATCAATAAGAATACCAGATAGCGCAAGCCTCTTGTTCGCATGTGATTTTAGTTTTGGAGAAAGATCAATAAGTGTACCAGATAGGATATTGGCAATAACATGGTCATATTTCTTACCAAGTATATGCTCATTTGAATTATAGAAATCAATTGCAAGGTCATTCAGAGTACTATTACGCATGGAATTCCTAATGGCCCTTTGATCCAACTCTATTCCTGCTACATATGCTGCACCAAGTTTTTTTGCCGCGATGGATAAAATGCCAGATCCTGAGCCATAATCCAAAAGTGAATCACCGACCTGTATCCTTGACTCAAGCCAATCTAGACATAATTGTGTGGTTGGATGTGTGCCAATCCCAAATCCACTTCCAGGTTCTATGACTATGGTTATGCCATTGAAATTTGGTTTGGGTACCCATGGTGGGATGACTCTCATATGATCTGATATGATTATCTCAGTGAATTTATCTTGCGTATATACTTCCCAATCTTGATCTTGAATAACTTCCTCGACAAAACTTACGGGTGCTTTCAAGAATAATATTTTTCTCACAATGTTCATTAGCGCATCAATATCCTCTTCACCATCCACCAACAATGATATCTGATGGGTATCACTGCTAAAGGATATTGGCTCTAACATGTCATGATACCAGTCAGAGTTCTTCGGTCCGCGCTTGTCTTTGATGGTAACGGATAGAATATTGAGATCGATCAATTTGTCTGTGGCCGCTTTAAGATCTATTTCTGGAAGATCAATAGTTATATTTTTCCAGTACTTCACTGATTAGTAATTTACAAGGTATGAATTATCGCGGCGACCTAAATACAGAGCAACAAAATCCCCGTTCTCTTGATATTGATAACATGGATGTGAGAGACATTCTCATTACGATCAACAATGAAGATTCCCATGTTGCTGATGCGGTCAAGGCAGCGATTCCAGATATTGAAAAAACTGTGAAATTTGCAGTCTCATCAATAGAAGATGGTGGGCGTGTCTTTTATGTTGGTGCTGGCACTAGTGGAAGACTAGGAGTTTTGGATGCTTCAGAGATTCCTCCGACCTTTTCTGCATCAGATGATATTTTCATCGGGCTCATATCAGGAGGTGATGAGGCATTAAGAAGATCGATCGAGGGAGCAGAGGATAGTAGTGAGCGCGCGATAAGTGACCTAGAACCATTCGATCTAGAGGAGAGAGATACACTGATAGGGATCTCATGTAGTGGTGCAGCGTCTTATGTGATCTCAGCGCTTGAGCATGCAAGAAAGATGGGTGCAAATACCATCTATGTCGTAACAAACCCTAAGCCTTTTTTGATGACGGAGGTAGATACTATAATACACGCAGATACTGGACCTGAGGTCATTACTGGGTCTACGAGAATGAAAGCAGGAACAGCAACCAAAATGATCTTGAACATGATATCGACCGCCACCATGGTGAAATTAGGCAAGGTCTATGGTAATCTCATGGTAGATCTAATGGCAGTGAACAAAAAACTAATTGATAGAGGCACAAGGATCATTATGCAACTTACAGATCTAGATTATGATAAGGCGAAAGATCAACTGATGATAGCGGATGGTTCTGTCAAACTTGCCTTGGTCATGCAACACCATGGTTGTGATATTGAAGAGGCCAAAAGAAAATTAATGAATGCGAATGGGTTTTTAGATCGTGTGATAGACCAATAATGAAGAAAAACCAACTATTCAATAAGGTAAACAAAAAAGAATTAAAGTTGGCTCTATCAAATGAGCCCTTTGATAGGATCACAGCCTCATTTTACCATTATGTAGATATAGCATCACCAATCGATCTGCGCGATGAGTTATATTTAAAATGGGATAAGATGAAAGTATTTGGACGTGTCTATATCTCTTATGAAGGTGTTAATGCCCAGATCAGTATTCCTGAGCAAAATTGGAAAAAATTCCATGCTCATTTACATGAGATCGATGAACTAAGGAATACTCCCATAAAACAAGCACTCCAGGATGGGGACTCATTCTATAAGTTGACCATAAAAGTAAGGAATGAATTGGTTGCTTATGGTGTGCCTAAAGGTTCGTATGACATGGGAAAGGTTGGAAAACACCTGTCTGCAAAGGAATATAATAATGCTCTTGATGATCCTAATTCCATCATTGTTGACATGCGCAACTATTACGAGAGTGAGATAGGGCATTTTGAGGGTGCATTGATACCTGAAGTTGAGACCTCCAAGGAACTACTGCCTGAGGTTAGACGTCTTCTCAGAGGCAGGGAGAACGATAAAGTATTGCTATATTGCACTGGGGGAATTCGATGTGAGAAAGCAAGTTCATATTTAATGCATAATGGTTTCAAGGATGTAAACCAATTACAGGGTGGAATCATCCAATATGCACATGAGATCAGAGAGGAGGGTCTCGATTCAAAATTCAAAGGAAAGAACTTTGTCTTTGATGATCGGCTAGGAGAACGAGTGACCAATGATGTCATTGCGACATGCCATGTATGTGGAGTCCCTTGCGATGACCATACCGATTGCAAGAATGATGCCTGCCACATATTGTTCATACAGTGTAAAGAATGCGACAAAAATTTGAAAGGTTGTTGCTCAAAGGAATGTCTTGATTTTGCTTCGCTTCCCATGGAAAAACAAAAAGAATTGCGAAAAGATCCAAATAAAATCATTTCTAGAACATTCTTTGATTCAAGGATCAAGCCAAGATTGAACTCAAAGATTTGAAACTTCCCATCTTATATTCATTCAGGCGTTGTCCGTATGCAATGCGAGCACGCATGGGCCTTGCGTATAGTCTTACCTCCTATGAACATAGGGAAATATTATTAAAAGATCGTCCGCAAAGTCTTTATGACATCTCTCCAAAAGGTACTGTACCTGTCTTACTATTAGAAGATGGAACTGTAATAGAAGAAAGCATTGATATCATGAGATGGGCCTTGACCCAAAATGACCCAGATTCTTGGTATGAAGATAAGATTGATGAACAGGACAAACTGATCAATGGGAATGACCAAGAATTTAAACGACGATTAGATAGATATAAATACCATGTTCGTTTTCCAGAAAATAATCTTGAATATCACCAAAAGAGTGTGGCAGAGTTTCTCTTTCATTACGATAACAAATTACGGTCTGAGACATTCTTGCTCGGTTCACAATTAACTTTGGCTGACATTGCCCTGATGCCATTTATCCGCCAGTGTGCGCATGTGGATTTGGACTGGTTCAATATGCAATTCCCATCTTTGGCAAAATGGTTGATGTCCTTAAAGGAATCGAAGTTATTTAATTCGATCATGACAAAATATGATACATGGGATGAAGCAACCAGAGGTATCCTTGTAAAGTGGGATTAACATATAGGATGAAGAGATCAATATTATTAGTATTCATGTTGAATAATCTTTTTGCTGAAAATGATGGTTTTGTCATAAATGATTCAACTTTCTCAGCAAAGATAGTTCGAGATGAATGGGGGGTACCGCATATCTATGGTGAAAGAGATGCTGATGCTTCTTTTGGTTTGGCATATGCCCATGCTCAGGATGACTACCAGACCATGGAAGATGTGGTGTACGCGCTTAGAGGTGAACTAGCAACGGTCTACGGTAGGAATGCAGCAGTCAATGATTATTATGTAAATCTCATGAATTATTGGGGAATGATAGAGGAAAGATATGAGACAGATGTTGCAGATGACATAAAACTCCTTTGCGAGGGATATGCAGCAGGCATAAATAAATTTCTTGAGGATAATCCAGATCATAAAAAGAGATCTTTCGACCCTGTGACCGCAAAAGACATCATTGTAGGTTTCTCGCATCGAATGCCACTAATGTTTGGATTGGATGGAGTCTTAAAAAAACTATCCAAGAAAAAACCACCTGAGTTCATTGGCTCCAGCGGTGACTCACAAGAAGGTGACTTTGACATGCTTGCAAGCAATGTCATGGCCGTAGGCCCACAGCGATCAAGCGATGGTTACACAAGACTCTGGATCAATACCCATCAACCATGGGAGGGACCTGTATCATGGTATGAGGCACACCTTGTAAGTGAGGAGGGTTGGGATTTTTATGGTGCGCTTTTCCCAGGGTCTCCTGTACCACTAATAGGACATAATAGGAACATTGGTTGGAGCCACACAGTAAATGAACCAGATCTTATCGATGTTTATAAATTAACCATTAATAAATTAAATAAAGACCAGTATTGGTTCGAGGGATATTGGAAAGATCTTGATGTAAGGACTGTAGACATAAAAGTAAAGATAGTAGGACCCTTCTCTTGGACATTTAAGCGCAAAGTGAGATCATCCATCCATGGACCCGTTTTGGAATTTGACCATGGTACATATGCCCTCCGTATCTCAAGCGTGAAAGACCTCAGATTCCTTGAACAATGGTATCGCATGGGAAAATCCCAAAACATAACGGAGTTCAAAGAGGCAATGAAGATTCACGCCATCCCAATGTTCAATACAGGATATGCAGATCGAGATGGGAAATTATACTATGTATATAATGCAAAAATACCCAAGCGCGATCCACGATATGATTGGAAAAAGATACTCCCAGGCGAAAGCAAGCAGACCCTCTGGTATGAATACATCCCATATGATAGGCTGCCACAGGTGTATGATCCTTTGGAAGGTTTTTTTCAGAATTGTAACAGTAGTCCATATCTGGCCACAGGTAGTCGAGTGGATGCATCGAAACCTCTTCCTGATTGGACAGGGATAGAAAAGCATCAGACAAATAGGGCACTTAGATCACTAGAGACATTTGGAGTAGATCCAGCAATAACAAGAGAGGAATTCTTTGACTATAAATTTGATGTTGAATATTCAAGAGAATCTATTTTAGCAGGTGTTCGGAATAGATACATAAGAGAGATGGAGGCAAAAGGCATTCCTGATGATCTAGATTCAGCCATTCAATTGATCAAAGGATGGAATCTTCGTGCTGATTCTACTAACACCTCAGCTGCACTATCCATATTGGCACTACCCAATGCATTTAAATTTGAAGATCTAAAATACAATATGGATTCTGTGACTATTGAACTCCGTAAAACCATATCCTATTTGGAAAAGCACCATGGTAGAATAGATGTACCACTTGGCAGAGTGTTCAGACTTGTCAGAGGAGAGACCAGTCTTCCTCTATCAGGAGGCCCTGGTACTTTGAGGGCAATTTATTCCAAGAAGGTTGGCAAGAGATATAAGGCTGTTGCAGGAGACTGCTACATACAGGCGGTAGAATGGGGCCCTGAGGGGCAACTGAATGCGTGGAGCATTCATCAATATGGAAGCGCTACGCGCGATGATGGATCTCCTCACTTTGATGACCAATCAAAACTATTTTCAAAGCATGAGATGAAGATCATACGACCATGAAGAATATTATTTTCTTCTCGATCTTTCTATGCATGCATTCTTGCGGAAAGGTTGAACTCATACCCTCAACATCTAATGAGATCATGGCAAAGGTCAAGGAATTAAAAGGTGAGAAGGCTGTCCTAATAAATGTCTGGGCTCTGTGGTGTGTACCCTGCGTAGAGGAATTTCCAATGATCATGGATCTTGGAGAGGAGAATGAGAAACTCGAGGTTGTTTTCATTAGTGCAGATTTTGCTGATCAAATGGATGATGTTAGATCTTTCCTAGATCAAAATGGAGTTGGACCATTGTCCTACATAAAACAGGAAAAAGATGAGGCATTTATTTTGGGAATCCATCCTGATTGGACTGGCAGTCTTCCATTCACGGTTGTATATGCAAAGGATTCAGGAAAAATCGTAGATTCTTGGGAAGGAAAGGAGCCTGAAGCGCGGTTTAGAACTGCTATAAAGATAGCATTGAGATCATAGGAGTATTCACATGAAACATGTTTTAACATTTATTCTAATTATTTCCATCAATCAGGCTGCTGAACTGTCCATTGGATCATCAATGCCCAATACCGATCATGAAATGATGAATATTGATGGTGACAACTTGACATTGGATGATGTTAAGGGTGAGAAGGGCACATTGGTCATTTTCTCATGTAATACATGCCCTTGGGTAATTAGATGGGAAGATAGATATGTTTCCATCACTGAATCATATTCCTCTAAAGGTGTTGGAGTAGTAGCGGTAAACTCAAATGCTGCGCGTTTTGAGGGAGATGACAGTTTGGATAAGATGGCAAGACATGCAAAGGACAATGATTATAATTTTCCCTATGTACAAGACCCGGGATCAAAATTGGCAAAAGCATTTGGAGCGACCAAGACACCTCACATATATCTCTTTGATGATGAGGATATGTTGGTATACAGAGGAGCAATTGATGATAATGCCAGAGATGCAGCCTCCGTTGATGAATTTTTTTTGGCCAATGCCATTGAACAATTAATAAATGATCAACCCATAGAAAAGCCCACCAGTAAGGCCATCGGTTGTTCCATTAAATTTCCCTGATTAATGGAACAGACCTATTACCTTATAATCATGGGGGCCTTACTATTAGAGTATCTTCTATCTTCTGTAAGCGCAATACTTAACATGAATAGCATCACAGAAGAGGTCCCTGATGGGTTTCAAGGATTCTATGATGCAGAAAAGTATGCAAGTTCACAGGCATATCTTAAAGATAAGACACGTTTTGGCCTATTCTCTGGAACCTTTAGTTTGTGTATTACTCTGATAGTGATACATACCGGTATTTTTGGGATCCTAGATGATTTTGTGAGGGTGCATTCTACCCATTCGATCACTGGTGGGCTCATGTTCTTTGGTATCTTATTTATTGTAAATGACATCATAAACATTCCCTTTTCTATCTATGGTACATTTGTAATTGAAGAAAAATATGGTTTCAACAAGACCACATGGAGTACCTTTATATCTGATAAATTAAAAGGCTATGGGCTTACAATCGTGTTGGGAAGCATGGTTATTGTTCCCATCCTTTATTTCTTTGATGCATATGGTACGAATGGCTGGTGGATCGCATGGTTGTTGGTAACAGGTTTCATGATCGCTATTCAGCCATTATTTGTGCATGTGATAGCACCGATGTTCAATAAGTTTGAACCGCTGGAAGAAGGTGAACTTAGGAGCTCGATCGAAGAATTTTCAACCAAGGTTGATTTTCCCATTGGTCGCATAGATGTCATGGATGGTAGCAGACGTTCCGCTCATTCCAATGCTTATTTCAGTGGCTTTGGAAAGTCTCGACGCATAGCTCTTTTTGATACATTACTAGAAAAACATTCAACAGATGAGATTGTATCTGTAGTTGCACATGAGGTAGGGCATTATAAGAAAAAACATGTGATCACAGGAACTATTCTAGGAATATTGGAAACAGGTCTGATGTTATTTATCTTCAATTTTTTCATGCGAGATCAGGCACTCTTTAATGTTTTTGGTGTTGGACAGATATCAGTCTATTGCGGTCTGGTCTTTTTTGGAATGTTGTATTCACCTGTTAGTTTGGTCACCTCGATATGCACAACAGCACTTAGTAGGAAGAATGAATTTGAGGCAGATGCCTATGCCCTAGAGACCACTGAAAAACCAGAACCACTTGTCTCAATGCTAAAGGGGCTTGCAGCCAGCAATCTCTCACATCTCACTCCCCATCCAATGATGGTATTTTTATCATATAGTCATCCTCCGGTATCTGATAGAATTGCAGCTGTTAGAGGCTAATTTGAAAAAGAATATATTGTCATGATCAGAATATTTTTTCTATCCTTTGTCATGTCCACGCTCATGGCCAGTGAGATGGAACAGGGTGAGAAGATCGATTTCATGAGTGCAAATCCATTCTCATTCTACCACATAATCACTGAACTGAATGAACAAGACCAACAGGATACACATGGGATCTTGAGAATGCCAGACATGGATGTCACATCAGCACCCTTACCATTGATCATAGGCGTAAATGGTAGTAAGAATTGGTCTGACCATCACCTAGAGTACCTGAAAATGTTTAGAGAAAATGGTTTTGCTACTTTTGAGTTGCAGAGTTTTAATAGCCGGCAGGTTAGTTCAACGGTCGGAGAGCAGATCTCTGTTACAACTGCGATGATGATCCTTGATGCATATAGAGCACTAGATGTCCTTTCCAAGGACCCACGGATCGATAAGGATAATATTGCTATAACAGGATGGAGCCTAGGAGGTGGGGTTGCACTTTTTTCTGCATGGAAGCCTCTCATTGAAGCTATCGGTGTCAAATCATTTTTTTCAGCCCATCTTGCATTTTACCCACCCTGTCTTGTTGAGATGGATCTCATTGAGTTTTCTGAATCTCCCATTCATGTTTTGATCGGTGAGTTAGATGATTGGGTTACGGCAGATGCCTGTGATGATCTTGTAGGTGATCTAAGTCTGGAAGGAGTTGATATTGATATTACTGTCTATGATGGCGCTCACCATGGTTTTGATAGGCGAGGCCCGATTAGAACTGAGGAGAATGGTTATGCAACGGCTGACTGCCATTTTCGAATGAGGTCTGATGGTGCGCTTCTAATGAATCTCTTTGATATTCCCATGACCACACCGATCAGGCAAAAGATAGCCTTGGCATGGTGTGCGAAGCGAGGTACGACGATCGGTGGAAATCCTAAGGCAAGGAAAGCCTCTTTTGCATTTGCCAAAGAATTCATGGAAAAACACTTGTCCAAATGAAAATATGAGAAAAATAAATTAGATCATTTTAATTTATCCCATGGAAAATCCAGCGATAGTCCTTTGGATACCGATTATAATCTTATCGGTCATTAGCATCATTAAACTTTTAAATAAAGGCGGACCAAGTGGTAAGCCTTGGATAAGAATCGAAAAGGTAGAAGAAAATGAGTAATCATCTAGCACTTAGATCTGGAAATCCAGCTCTACAATCATCAACATTTAGAAATCATTTATCATCAGTAAGTGAAGGCACCATGACGCTTTCTGGAACCGTCAATAAGACAGCGATCTCATTGATATTGGTCATTGCTAGTGCTGGATATTCTTGGAGCAACCCTGCAATGCATGCACTGGCCATGCCAGCGGCCCTCATTGGTTTTGTTTTAGCATTGGTAACCGTGTTCAAACCAAAAATGGGCCATGTAACCGTTCCTGCATATGCAGTGGCTCAGGGAATTTTCCTAGGTGTAATATCCATGATCTTCAATGCGCAGTATCCAGGAATTGTGGTTCAAGCGGTCTTCCTTACATTTGGGACATTGGGTGCATTGCTTCTGGCATACATGTCAGGACTGATAAAGGCTACTGAAAATTTTAAATTAGGTATTGTAGCCGCCACCGGAGGGATCGCTTTTCTATACCTGATCAATATGGTAATGGGTTTTTTTGGTTCACAGATCAGCGTCATATCAAGCAATGATACCATGGGTATTATTTTCAGTGGGGTGGTAGTTGTCATAGCCGCATTGAATTTGGTCCTTGATTTTGATTTTATTGAGGAAGGTGCGGAAATGGGTGCACCAAAGTACATGGAATGGTATGGAGCGTTTGGGCTTTTGGTCACACTGATCTGGCTTTATTTGGAGATATTGCGTCTGCTTGCAAAACTTTCAAGCCGGCGATAAAATAATTAAATCGACAGATAAAAGTATCTTGTTTCAACCTAACTTCTGATAATGGTTGAACCTATTATCAAAAATGATGCCATTGTATTTGGCATCCTAATGGGTGTCATTGCATTTGTATTTCTAACTCTAAATAGCACCCACCCGTTTTGGAAAAGATTCTATAGATATGTACCTGCATTATTATTATGCTATTTCATACCCTCTATTTTTAATTCCTTAGGAATCATTTCAGGTGATGAATCTAATCTATATTTTGTTGCATCTAGATACCTACTACCAACAAGCCTCGCACTCTTGACAATAAGTGTAGATCTGCCTGCAATAAAAAGATTAGGCTCAAAGGCAGTGATCATGTTCTTCACTGGAACCATTGGTGTTATCATTGGTGGTCCCATTTCCATTTTCCTTGTATCAATGATATCCCCTGAGACGGTTGGAGGTCAGGGACCTGAGGCAGTTTGGAGAGGGTTTAGTACTGTAGCGGGTAGTTGGATAGGTGGTGGCGCGAATCAAGCAGCAATGAAAGAAATTTTCGATGTCGGCGATAGTATTTTTTCATCCATGATCGCGATTGATGTTATTATTGCAAACATATGGATGGCGTTTCTTCTTTATGGCGCAGGAATAGATAAAAGGTTAAATCTCTGGCTTGACGCTGATGCCTCTGCAATAGATGATTTGAAACAGAAGATGGAAACATATAAGGAACAGATCATGCGGATTCCTGAATTAAGTGATACGATAAAGGTATTAGGTATTGGTTTCGGCATAACGGGTATCGCACACCTCGGCGCAGACCTAATAGCACCTGCAATACAAAACAAGGCACCAGAACTTGCACGGTTTAGCCTTACATCAGGCTTTTTCTGGCTGATCGTCATTTCAACGACCATTGCCGTGTTTCTCTCATTTACTAGAGCAAGAGAGATCGAAGGGGTAGGAGCATCAAGGATCGGCAGTTTGTTCATTTACATACTTGTTGCAACAATTGGAATGAAAATGAACGTATTGGCAATTTTTGATAATCCAGCATTATTCGTTATTGGATTCATCTGGATGTCCATTCATGCCATTCTACTCATTATTGTTGCAAAGATCATCAATGCACCTTTTTTCTTCTTGGCTGTTGGAAGCCAAGCAAATGTTGGTGGCGCAGCGTCTGCACCTGTCGTGGCTTCTGCATTTCATCCATCTCTAGCCCCAGTAGGTGTATTACTAGCTGTGATGGGATATGCCATTGGGACCTATGGCGCATGGCTTTGTGGCATTTTGATGCAAGGGGTTTCGCCATGAATGAGATTTTGCGTCAAAAGTACTCTCAGGTTTAGATTTTAGAATGTTGATACGTTCATTCATGATGTTATGTGCACTTTCTTCAATTTGCATGGCAGAATTTGAGAAAGATCTTCAGTTAAAACTTATACTGGCTGAACCTGGTGATACCATTAGACTTGATTCAGGCCTATTTCCTATCCTAGGTACTCTCTCGATGGAGGGTAAGCGAGATGTAGTAATAAAAGGTACAGGGATGAATAGTACCATTCTAAATTTTTCAACTCAGGTTGAAGGAGCGCAAGGCCTTAGCATAACCAACTGCGAGAATATCATCTTGGAAGATTTTACTGTCCAGGATGCAAAGGGTGATGCCATCAAGTGCCAATACACTGATGGAATTACCTTTAGACGTGTAAAGGCACAGTGGTTGGGTGGACCGCAACCCACAAATGGCGCATATGGTCTTTACCCCGTCCAGTGTGAGAATGTACTTGTTGAACACTGCATCGCAGTCGCTGCTTCTGATGCTGGAATCTATGTGGGTCAATCAAAGGACATCATTGTTCGATTTTCAGAGGCATTTGACAATGTTGCAGGTATTGAGATAGAAAATTCGACCCGAGCAGATGTGTATGGAAATAATGTCCATGGGAATACGGGTGGTATCCTTGTATTTGACTTGCCCGATCTCCCAGTCAAGGAGGGCCGTCAAGTAAGGATATTTGATAATATCATCAAAGATAATAATCTTGATAATTTTGCGCCTGAGGGGAATATTGTTGGTAAAGTACCAGCAGGTACTGGCATCATGGTGATGGCAACTGAGATGGTAGAGGTATTTGAGAATACCATCATAAATAATAAGACGGCGGGGACGGCCATAGTGAGTTATTTTATCACCGAAGAGGAGACAAAGGATTCACAATATAACCCCTACACCTCATCCATTTACATTCATCATAACATCTATCGTCGCACACCACAGATCCCAACCCTTGACCATGACATTGGACTTCTATTGTTTTTTCATTTTTTTAGAGATGTCCCTGACATCATCTATGATGGAATGCCTGACCCAAGATATGTAGGAAGAGATAATGTGATACCCAATTCAAGACGATTATGCATATCTGATAATGTGGATGCAAATTACTTGAATCTTGGGCTGTCAAGGAATTTTGAGTCATGGTATAGCCCTTTCTTTGCTGATTTCAATACAGATGATAATGAATGCAGATGTATTCAGGATCCTTTGCCAGAGGTCACATTGAAGATCGATCATTGACATGACACCTCAAAAAGCGATCTTGACCATCTTGTATGTGGTCTCTATCATTTTTCCAGCACATCCAGTCCTAGACCATGCCTTGCCAAAATTATCTGAATATGGATTTTTCAATGATCCGATCAAGGATCAAGAGCCATCAGAACAAGTTTTGCCCTATTCGATAGCATCACCACTTTTTTCTGATTATGCTGAAAAACTTCGTTTCATAAAAGTACCCAAGGATGAGGTGATCTCACATGATGGGGATCTTAATTTTGAGTATCCTGAGGGCACATTTTTGATCAAGACCTTTTATTATCTAGATGACATAAGGGACATCAATAGTGAACGTAGATTGATCGAAACTCGTCTTTTAAAAAAGATCTCTTCTGAATGGATTGCGATTCCCTATGTTTGGAATGAAGATCAGACCGATGCGGTCTTGGCACTTGCAGGTGAGAGGACAAATGTTTCTTGGATCCATCAAGATGGTAGACCCATCAACATATTATACAGCATACCGAACATGAATCAGTGCAAGAGTTGCCATGTATATAATAACATTCAACAGCCAATAGGACCGAAGGTTCGGAATCTAAACATTGATTTCCGATATGATGAGGGGATCAAGAATCAACTTGATAAATGGATATCCATCGGTATCTTGGAATCATTCAATGTGTCAGGGCCTTTGCCAAGGACCGCAGACTATGAAGACCCGCATGATGGTTCTTTGGATGATCGTGCTAGAGCCTGGTTGGATATAAATTGCGCACACTGCCACCGGCAGGGTGGTCCTGCAGAGACATCAGGACTCTACCTTGACCTAGAGGAGTCTGACCCAACAAAATTAGGAATATTTAAACCACCGGTTGCCGCAGGACGAGGCTCTGGAAATAGAAGATACAACATTGTCCCTGGAAGGCCAGAAGAGTCGATCATGGAGTTTAGAATAACTTCTACAGACCCAGGTGTGATGATGCCGGAATTGAACCGTAGACTCTTACATAAAGAAGGCATAAAACTAATTCAAGATTGGATAAAGGCAATGCCAGAGGGAAGATAAATCATGATACAATCCAAGACCATTTACTATGGGATATTGATCCTTTCATTTCTATCCTGTTCATCTGACAAAGACCAATTGAACCAGGATGCAATTGGGATGGAGAATCTAGCAGGACTGGAATTCACGCAGACGGAGCGTGATACTTTTTTGCAAACCCTCTCCGTTCTCAAGGGTCGCTATGATACTTTGAGAACAGTCAAAATCCCAAATGATGTTCCACTTCCACTTTATTTTGACCCAAGGATAATAGGGCAGGAGATCCCAAAGGGAAGAGAGAGATACAGATTTCAAGAATTTCCAACTAGGCGTCCTGAAAATATTGAAGATTGTGCATTTTATACCATTGGCCAATTGGCCCATCTAATACGTACCAGACAGGTGACATCAATGGAACTGACTAAAATGTACATTGAAAGACTGAAACGTCATGGACCAACACTTGAATGTGTGATCACACTTACTGAGGATCTTGCATTAAAGCAGGCAAGCCGGGCAGATGAAGAAATAAGGCGAGGAAGATATCTCGGACCTTTACATGGTATCCCCTATGGTGCAAAAGATCTACTGGCTGTAAAAGGATACAAGACCACATGGGGTGCAATGACCCACAAAGATCAAGAGATCGATGTAACAGCCACCGTAATACAAAAACTTGAAGAGGCCGGTGCTGTATTGGTGGCGAAATTATCATTGGGTGCATTGGCCTGGGGGGATATATGGTATGGTGGGAAAACAAGAAATCCTTGGAATACTGAACAGGGATCCAGCGGAAGTTCTGCTGGTCCAGGATCAGCCACTGCTGCAGGACTGGTTGGTTTCTCAATAGGCTCTGAGACCTGGGGTTCTATCGTGTCACCCTCAACCAGAAATGGGGTTACAGGTTTAAGACCTACTTTTGGTACGGTAAGCAAGGCTGGCGCGATGGCACTGAGTTGGTCCATGGACAAACTCGGACCCATGTGTAGGTCAGTTGATGATTGTGCATTGATCTACAGTGTCATGAAAGGTTCTGATGGCCTTGATCTATCTGTGGTAGATGTGCCATTCCAGGTTCCGACAAAGAAAGAATTAAGATCACTACGTATCGGTTATATAGAAAGTGCATTCAAAGATACCAATACAACTGACAATGATCGTGCAGTTCTGACCCGTCTTCGTGAATTAGGTTTTACCTTGATACCAATAGAATTACCAGAATTTCCTACGAGTTCTTTATCCTTCCTATTGAATGTGGAAGCTGCAGCAGCGTTTGATGAAATGACGAGGACCAATACAGATGATGAATTAGTTCGTCAGGTGAAGTGGGCATGGCCAAACGTATTTAGAACAGCAAGACATGTTCCTGCAGTAGAATATGTACAGGCAAATCGTGCTAGAGTTATTCTGAACCAAAAGATGTTCGAACTATTCAAAAGTATTGATCTGTATGTAGTGCCATCATTCTGGGGTGATAATCTGTTAAGGACCAATCTTACGGGGCACCCTTGTGTAGTAATTCCCAATGGTTTCAATGAAAAAGGATCACCCACTAGCATTAGTTTCATTGGTGATCTTTATCGAGATGGAGAGGTAGTAGCAGTTGCACATGCTTATCAAAGAGGGACTAGTTGGCATAAGAAATACCCACCAAAGTTCAAATAGATCTTCTACAAAAAAGTAGTTTTTGGCTATACTATTAATTGAAGAAAACATATATAAGAGATAAGCGTTCTCCCGTGCCCTTGAATGCAAACGTTTCTCGGGTAATGAGTTCTAATAAGGCCAAGAATACCAAACCAGAATTAAGACTTAGAAAAGCCTTATATGCAGATGGTGTAAGGGGGTACCGCCTTAACTGGAAAAAGGTACCTGGCAAACCTGATATTGCATTCCCAGGAAGAAAGATCAGTATTTTTATTAATGGATGTTATTGGCACAGATGTCCGCATTGTGAACTACCATTGCCAAAGACCAATACAGAATTTTGGAAAGAAAAATTTGAAAAAAATATCAAAAGGGATAAGAAAAAAGAGAAGGAACTTCTTGATCTTGGGTGGACCGTATTAGTATTCTGGGAGTGTAAAATAAATACAAATATCAAAGATTGTATTAATAAGATCAAGGTTAATCTATAGTGTCATTAAAAGTAGTAGAATTATTTGCTGGGGTAGGTGGATTTCGTCTTGGATTGGAGAAGAGTGATTTTGAGGTAATATGGAGTAACCAATGGGAGCCATCAACAAAAAAGCAGCATGCATCAATGGTATATGAAACTCGATTTGGTAAGAAGGGCCATTCTAACGAAGATATTGCTTTAGTAGCCACAGACGATATCCCTGATCATGATCTCCTTTGTGGAGGATTTCCATGTCAGGATTATTCTGTTGCTACCACATTAAGAAATTCTAAAGGGTTGAAAGGAAAAAAAGGAGTTCTATGGTGGTCAATCTATAGGATCCTTGAAGAGAAAAAAAATAATAGACCCAAATATCTTTTTTTAGAGAATGTTGACCGTTTGTTAAAATCACCAGGTACTCAAAGAGGTCGTGATTTTGCAGTAATGCTTCAAAGTCTTAATGAACTTGGATATGCCATTGAATGGCGCATTATCAATGCTGCGGATTATGGAATGCCACAAAAAAGACGCCGAGTATTTTTCTTGGGATATCATAGATCATCTCAATTATATGAAAAGGTCAGGGCCTCAGAAAAGTTAGACTGGATCCTAGATAAAGGAACTATTGCTAATGCATTCCCAGTTCATCATACTGAAAAATTTCATGAATTAAAGTTGGAAGGAGACCTCGTTCATATCACGAATAATTTCAATCCAAAAGGCAAATCATCACCATTTCTAAATACAGGAATAATGATTGGTGGAAAGGTATATACAACGAATACGGAATCAGACTATGAGGGTAAGCAAATATTGCTTGGGGACATACTTAAAAAAGGTAGAATAAAAAAACAATTTTTTATCAATGAAACTGAAATTGATAAATGGGAATACTTAAAGGGTTCAAAAAAAGAAAAACGTATATCAAAAACAGGTTATCAATATAATTATTCTGAAGGAGGTGTGGTCTTCCCAGATTCGTTGGACGGTCCATCAAGGACAATAATAACCGGAGAGGGTGGACCTTCTCCATCTAGATTCAAGCATGTTGTTAAAACTAAAAATGGATTACGTAGATTGACGCCCGTAGAACTTGAAAGACTAAATATGTTCCCTGACGAACACACAAAACATGAAAATGTGACCAATGCTAAGAGGGCCTTTTTTATGGGAAATGCCTTGGTTATTGGTGTTGTAGATCGAATTGGAAGGTCTCTTACTACTAAATTGAAAGCTTGAGCGATGGGTTTTTTGTTTGTGAGATGATGGGTAGATTTGATAATGTCAGATAACCAAACATATATACAAGAATTAAGATCCATCATCGAAACCTTTGTGGATGAAAGGGATTGGCAGCAATTTCATAGTCCAAAGAATTTGGCGATGTCAATATCGATCGAGTCTGCTGAGTTAATGGAACTATTCCAGTGGTTGTCTTTGGATGAGGCAAAGAAGGTGATGGAATCAGGTAAGACCAGAGAAGATGCGATCGATGAGATCGCTGATATTTTGATCTATTCATTTGCTTTTTGCATAAGAAATGAAATTGATATTACGGATGCGATCAAGCAAAAGATGAAAAAGAACATCAAAAAATATCCAGCAGAGGATTATAGAGGGCATTTCTAGTCCACGCCCACCAAAAATGAAGAGAATTCTCTCTATAGATGTATTCAGGGGGGTAACAATGTTTCTCATGATATGGGTAAATGATTTTTGGACCCTTAAAGAAATTCCTAAGTGGTTGAAACATGCAGTTGCAGGAGAGGATTATCTTGGTTTTTCAGATCTTATCTTTCCTTGGTTCCTTTTTGTGATGGGCATGTCCATCCCATTTTCTTTTGAAAATCGTATAAGAAAGGGTGATACAGATCTTGAAGTTTGGAGACATGTCATTTTTCGGACCATCGCACTTCTTATCATGGGACTTTTTCATATGAACATGGAAATGTATAACCATGAAACTGCTCTGATCTCAAAACCATATTTCGTGATCATGTGTACGATCGCCTTTTTCATGATCTGGAATATATATCCCAAGCCTAATTCTAGTGATAACATACTCTTTAAGGGTTTACCAATTATTGGCATGCTGATACTTATGGGCTCGCTTTTTATCTTTAAGGGAAAAAGTTATAGTGGGGATCCCATTGGTTTCAGTACGCATTGGTGGGGCATACTTGGTCTGATTGGATGGTCTTATTTTATAGCAGCATCTAGTTATTTTATTTTTAGACGATCGCTACAAGGAGCAATAATAGCATTTGGTGTCTGTCTCGGGCTGAATGTCCTAAGTAGTAGTGGTATTGGTTATAATATTTTCGCATGGCAAAGTAAAGATTGGATCCCTGGCAGTGGAGGTCTTCAGGCACTAACATTTGGGGGTATTATTACATCGTTGGTATTAATGAAATACAAAGATAGAGATAACATTAAGGATCTATATATTATACTATTGGGCATGGGATTAGTCTCACTTATTGGAGGTATATATCTTAACCAATTTTTTATAATCAGTAAGATCAGTGGAACAGTCACATGGATCCTTATTTCCATGTCAACTGCATTATTCCTTTATGTTCTGATGCATTGGCTCATTGATGTTCAAGGAATGATGAGCTGGTATGAGCCAATAAAGATCGCTGGTACTGCAACATTGACGTGTTACCTGATCCCTTATTTCTATTATAGCTTCAGAACCATTTTAGGAATTCAATTACCATTATTTTATACTACAGGACTTATAGGACTTTTGAAATCCATTATTTATTCTTTTATTATTATCGCTATTGCATGGAGATTGACAAAGGTAAAGATCCAATTAAAGATCTGAGATATTTTTGTTCATGATTGCTAACAGTAGATATTTATTTCCACATTATTCGTTGGTGATAATTTTCTTTGCCAATGTTTATTCTCAAGATTTCAATGTTAAACCTTATTTACAGAATGTAACGCCTTCATCGATCCACATCATGTGGGAGACCACGTCCAATGATGAGTCAATAGTGCATTGGGGCGAAACCACTGACCTTGGACATGTCACTACTGGTGATGCTGAGAATAGTATCAATAGTTATTACATACATGATGTACACTTGACCGATCTTGAGCCAAATACAAGATATTATTATAAAGCGGTTACAGGTTCACTTGAGTCACAGATCTTTGACCTTGTTACCCCAGTTGAGTTGGGGAATGAATCAT
>CAYZJY010000017.1:0-31510 GCA_964478995.1 uncultured bacterium | reverse complement strand
ACTTTGATGATCTTAGTGGCAATTTCATTTTGGATGAAAGTCCCGAAGGCGTCAGCACCCCTTTTTATCATTTACATTATTTTTGCATTCACTAAAGAAAACCCATCAGATGTTGATACTGATCAAGTCAAAATAATTAGAGATGAGTTCCAAAATGACTCAGAGTCTTTATCAGATATCGATGATAAGAATCAAAATTTGAATGCGAATAAAACAAAAAAATCCATTGAACCAAAACCTTTAGTCTTTAAGGATAATTCTAAACAAAGTAATAAGATATCTAATAAGGGCTCAAAAACTGAGTCAAAAGATATTAAAAAGAAATTGTCAAAAAATAAAAATGAGAAAGATTCAGTTTATGAACTCGTTGTAAAGGATATTAAGATCTGTAAAAATATTTATAAACGTACACCCGTGGGGTCTGATGTGATATTTACTAACAATGTTGATTCTCTTTATTGTTACACCAGAATACAAAATACTGGCCCAAAAAGAGAGGTCAAGCATGTTTGGTACTACAATAACCAGATCATGACCCAAGTAAGATATAATGTAAAAAAATCTAATATATACCGCTCATGGACAAAAAAGACAATATTACCAAATCAAGTAGGTAATTGGCGTGTTGACATACAAGACAATCATGGTACTTTGATTGGATCAAAAGAATTCAAGATAAAAGATATATCTGATTATAATTGATAAATTGAAATCAATATTTTTCTTTTCATTATTTCTCTGCCTTAATTGCCGAGGTATTTCCATAGAAGAGTCTGTGCCAATGAATTGGACAGAATTTGATCTGGATCTACCTGAAGGAATGATAATTCTAGAAGGACAAAATAAAAACATCCCTCTTAAAGCATGGGTTGTGAAAATAGACCTCTCAAATAAAAATATTTCAGCAAGAATTTTATCATCAACAGATAAAGATAGGAAAGAAACACCTATGCAGTTTCTAGAAAACATGGGTGCTAGGATTGTATTGAATGGTGGTTATTTCATGGCAGATAAAAACCCAGCCCAACATGTTGGACTACTTAAAACTAATGGAAAATTAGAAGAGCCAGCCAGTCACTCATTATTAAGAGATTCAGAACGCTATTTTATTTCAAGAGGAGCATTCGGTATTGGCTTTGATGGTAATCCAGACATTGCATGGTGTTCAACAAAAAATGATTCCATTTTTGAATGGAAAAGACCATTGGAAAATCGACCTGGTTCACCAAGTAGGTCTTTAGATTTTGAATCATCAAAGCATTGGAACATGCGTGATGCATTTCATGCGGGACCAGTTTTGATAAGTTCCAATAAAATAAATATCACGGTAGAAGAAGAGGTATTCTTCAATACACCAGTTGCAGGAATTCAACCAAGGTCAGCAGTTGGATACACAAAAGACAATCATCTGATTTTAATGGTTGTTGATGGTAGGCAAGCAGATAGTAGAGGTGTATACCTTGAGGAATTAGCCATCATGATGAATGAATTTGATTGCATTGAAGCCTTGAACCTTGATGGAGGGGGATCAAGTTCCATGGTTGCAGACAGTAGACTTTTAAACAGGCCTGCAGGTCGAACAAACCAAAGAGAAGTGATGTCTTCCATAGGGATTTTCTATACTAATTAATCACTCATGAAATATTTACGAAATATATATGATTGGGTCCTTGCTTGGGCAGACAGACCATCAGGCCCTAAAGCATTGGCTGGAATTTCCTTTGCTGAGGCATCCTTTTTTCCAATCCCTCCTGATGTATTATTGATTCCACTTGCACTTGGAAAAAAAGAACGTGCGCTTTATTTTGGAATTTTATGCAGCGTTGCCTCAGTCATGGGAGCAGCCCTTGGTTATGGGATAGGTTTGTGGTTGTGGTGGGGCATAACTAGTGAATTTTCTCATTTTGCACAATTTTTCTTCGATCATGTTCCTGGATTTGATCGTGAATCATTTTTTAACATCAAAGAACTATATGACAAGTACAATTTTATGATCATATTCACAGCAGGATTTACACCCATACCATTTAAACTCTTTACAATCAGCGCTGGAGCATTTGGAATCAATTTTCCTCTTTTCATTTTAGCTGGGTCTGTAAGTAGAACTGCTAGATTCATGCTTGTTACATTGTTGATCAAACTATATGGTGACCCCATAAGAGTTTTTATAGATAAATACTTTAATTTATTGGCATTGTTGTTTACAATTTTACTCTTTGGTGGATTTTTTCTATTAAAGTTCTTATTCTAGATAAAGTTTAAATAGTACCCTAGATCTGTTTCTTTATGTTTTAGATTGTTGTTTTTCTAATATCTACCCTCTATATTTGGAATTATGTATTTTGATTTTCAATTCACAACACACGATGAAGATGATGAATGGTTTGAAAGCCTTGAATCAGATAATGAGGAAATAGAAATGGGTTCAGCAGTTAAAATTCAAGATCCAATTTCTTCATTAGGACTAGTCCCTCCTTTAATGGTTGAGTCTGGTACTAACATGAAAAATGCTCTGGATCTGCTTCAACAAAAAGAACAAAATTGTCTTCTAGTTACCGAGAATAGTAATCTCATGGGAATCCTGACTGAGCGAGATATCTTACTAAAGATCACTGGAAAAGGTTTTGATCTAGAACTTTCCATGGTTGATGAATTTATGACCGAAAACCCTGAATTTCTTTCTCCTGAAGACCCTCTTGCATATGCATTGAACAAAATGCATGTTGGTGGATTTAGGCATGTACCCATTGTAAACGACTCCATGGAGCCCGTAGGATTGATCAGTATAAGTAATGTCATCTCTACCATAGCTGATTACTTTAGCATGGAGATTATAAATCTACCACCACTCAACAGACTCATAGATTCTGACAAACAAGAGGGTGGCTAAGGTCTAGAACCCATTTTCCTCATCATTAGGCCATCATGCCTTGGCTGACATAAAAGTAAAAAAAATTCCAAAAAATAATCGTTACACAGCAATAGGCTGGAGAGAATGGGTTTATTTGCCTACTTATAAAAATTTTGCATTGAAGGCAAAGGTTGATACAGGTGCAAGGACCTCAGCGCTTCATGCTACTAATATCAAGGAGTTTGAAAAAAAAGGTGAGAAATGGGTAAGGTTTAAATTGCATCAGAATGAAAATCATAAGATCATAAGTTCTAGACTTATCAAGCATAAGAAGATAACAAATTCCTTTGGAGACACTGAAATTAGACCAGTAATAAAAATGAAGATCAAAATAGGTCAAAATTCTTGGTCAACCGAAATCACACTTACTGCTAGAAGCCGAATGACCTATCCAATGTTAATTGGTAGGAATAGTTTAATGAAAAAACATTTGATACATTCACATAAATCCTATATGACAGGCAAAAATAATTTACATAAATCATGAATATTTTTATCCTATCTAGAAATAAAAACCTTTATTCAACTAGTAGATTGGTTGAAGCAGGAAGCAGCATGGGGCATAACATTAGAGTTATAGACTACATGCGATGTTACATGAACATAACTGCAAGTAAACCTAGTATTTATTATGGCGGAGAATCATTAGGTAAGGTAGATGCCGTAATTCCACGTATTGGAGCATCAAACACTTTCTATGGAACAGCTGTAGTAAAACAATTTGAAATGATGGGTAGTTACTGTGTCAATACATCTGATGCAATTGCAAATTCTAGAGATAAACTAAGGTCACTACAGATCTTGGCAGAAACTGGGATAAATATGCCAATAACAGGTTTTGCTAGCCATACAAAGGATATTGAAGGGGTGATTGAGTCTGTAGATAGTATTCCATTGATAATGAAGTTACTCCAAGGTACCCAAGGGCAAGGAATTGTTCTAGCCGAAACTAGAAAGGCTGCAGAGTCCGTCATGAGTGCATTTAGACAACTTGATGCAGATATCATGGTACAGGAATTCATAAAAGAATCTGGTGGAAAAGATATTCGTGCCTTTGTTGTAGGTGACGAAGTGGTTGCATCCATGGAAAGAACGGCCCCTGAGGGAGAATTTCGTTCTAATGTACATCGAGGCGGTACCATGGAAAACATTAATCTTACATCAGAGGAAGTACAAATGGCTGTCAATGCATCAAAAATTCTTGGTCTTTCCATTGCTGGTGTTGACCTCATGAGGTCTAATAGGGGTCCTCTGATCCTTGAGGTAAATTCCTCTCCAGGTCTCCAAGGTATTGAAACATGTTCTAATAAGGATGTTGCGGGTAAGATCATATCCTTCATTCAAGAAAAAATTAGATGAAAAGAATAGTAATTTTTTTACTTCTATTTCAGATATCAAGATCTGATGATACATTTTCCATTGTTGCTGTAGATACGTTGACCGGACAAGTGGGAAGCGCGGGAGCTTCATGCATACAAGGTTCCATCATCATAAGCGATATTCATCCAGGCCTAGGAGTTATTCACACGCAGTCCTACTGGAATTCAATGAATCAGGATAGCGCATCATCTTTAATGGAAAATGGATTTTCACCTCAAGAGATAATTGATTGGCTCATTGATAATGATGCTCAAAATGATCCTACCATTAGGCAGTATGGAATTGTAGACCTTTTGGATGGTGGTAGAAGTGCGGCATTTACGGGCGATAATTGTTCAGATTTCAAAGGTCATAAGATCGGTGATACTTATGCGATACAAGGAAACATTTTACTTGGGCAATCCATTCTAGATTCAATGGAAGAGGCATTTTTAACCCAATATGGCACATTCGAAGAAAGACTCATGGCTTCTCTCATGGCTGCAAATGTTACAGGCGCTGATACACGGTGTACTCCTTATGGGACACCTGCCATATCTGCTTTCATACGTGTTGCTTCTTTTGATAATTCGGAAGATTCTTTGTTTTTGGATATTAATGTTAATAATGCACCACTGACCTTGAATCCTCTTGATTCTCTTCATTCTTTATACTGGGATTGGAAAATATCAAAATACTTTCTTGGAGATATTGACTATGATGGAGAAATTGGAATATGCGATATAATCATTTTAGCAGACCATCTCAATGATGGACAATCGATCCATGACCATGCCATACCTGCTGGAGACATTAACATGAATGGTGTATTGGACATAACAGACCTTTTTTTATTGCTTTATCAAATAATTGGAATAATTGGTACACAATAGATGTTAAACATTCAAAAGATCGTCATTCCTATCTTGTTGTGCACATCTCTTTCTTTTTCAGATAACATTAAAGAGAAATACATGGATGTCTCTTTAAGGATTGTTTCACAAGCATTATCAGATAGTACAGCATATGATCGACTGGCATATCTATGTGATACATTTGGACCAAGGTTAAGTGGTTCAAAAAATCTGGAAAATTCCATCAATTGGATCCTCATGGAAATGAAGAAAGATGGTCTAGACAAGGTTCAAGGACAGAGAGTGAGAGTTCCATCATGGATACGAGGAAAAGAGTCCATAAGACTACTAAGGCCATTTAATAGGGAATTGGCAATGTTGGGCTTAGGAAGTAGTGTTAGTACACCACGATCAGGCATTACTGCTGATGTGGTGGTTGTCAATGATTATGATGACCTTGAAAAGAATTCTGATGATGTAAAGGGAAAGATCGTACTCTACAATGTGCCTTTCACCACCTATGGCGAAACGGTATCCTATAGATATTCAGGGGCAAGTAGAGCGGCAAAATATGGCGCAGTTGCAAGTCTGATCAGATCCATAGGGTCATGGTCCATGAATACACCTCATACGGGTAACATGTCCTACGACAAGGAAGAAAAGAAGATTCCGACTGCTGCACTGACCATGGAAGATGCAATGATGCTAGGTCGATTATACGATCGTGGTGAGAGAATAACCATGAGACTAGACATGGAGGCAAAGATGGCGGGAGATAGATGGTCACGAAATGTGGTATCACAAATAAATGGAACCCTCTATCCGGAAGAGATCGTTGTTGTTGGTGGGCACATTGACTCATGGGATGTTGGACAAGGCGCCCATGACGATGCAGGAGGATGTGTTGCAGCATGGGAAGCCTTAAGGATAATCAAAGAACTCGGCCTAAAGCCAAAAAGGACGATCAGATGCGTATTGTGGACAAATGAGGAAAATGGTTTAAAAGGTAGTAAGGCATATCGAGACATGCACATGGATGAGTTAGATCAACATGTGTTGGCCATCGAATCAGATGGTGGCGTTTTTGCTCCTAGTGGATTCGGTTTTACGGGCAGTGATAAGGCCAAAGCCATGGTAGAAGAGATCCATGAACTCATGAAGCCAATAAAGGCAAATACCATGACTGACTGGGGTAGAGCTGCAGATGTGGCTGCACTTAATGATGAAGGAATTCCGGTCATGTCCTTAAACGTCGATCCTTCAAAGTATTTTTGGTACCATCATACAGACGCTGATACATTTGACAAGGTTGATTATCATGAATTTAACAAATGCGTGGCAGCCATGACGATCATGGCATTCATAGTTGCAGACCTTGATGAACCTCTGCCAAGATAGTTTTCATATATTTATTGATTTATTCTAATCATAATCCCCTGGATTCATGTTTAAATTTCCAGGCATTTTTCCCTTATAAAAACAAAACATAAAATGAATTCAATTGAAATACATGGTTATGGAGATGATCTAACCGTCAATGGGGTCAGAATAGGTGACCTTACTCCTAATGACCATGAATCCATAGAAAAAGACATGGGAGGACAAAATTATTCTCCTTTGGAGAATGTTGTGGTTTCCAAGGTCAAAGATTCGTCAACCCTATTAGCAAGAATACCTCATCCAGAGGACATAGAGAAATATGTTGAGACAGAACTGATAGATGGCCTATGTTGTTATTCAGCTGTTAACCAAGGTCAACTCAATAAGACCATTGTAGATTCTGTGATCAAACATCTTGATCAAGAAAAATTACCCACTGTTCCTCGTTCCATAAGGCACAAGTACATGAGTGCATTCTTGCTGGCTGCTACTGGAATTACCGAAATGGATAAGGTCGTTCCAAAAGTAGCAGGCGTTGAATCTTGGGAGTTAGCATTTAAAATTAGTAGGAGATGGGGCTTCTACAAGAAAGGCATACCTGAGGATGATATCATCATCGTAGGCGCAAAAGGCAATTTTCATGGAAGATCTGTTGCAGCCATCTCGATGTCAGATGATCCAGACTCTCGCATTGGATTTGGGCCTTTTCTTCCAGGCATAGAACTCATACCATATAATGATATCAATGCATTAGAGTCTCTATTTGATGAGAAAGGTGAAAGAATTGCTAGTTTCATGGTCGAACCCATACAGGGTGAAGCTGGAGTGATTGTTCCAGATGATGATTACTTTCCAAAAGTTGCTGCACTTTGCAAGAAGCATAACATTCTTTTGTCCATGGATGAGGTACAAACGGGATTTGGTAGAACTGGAAAAAATTTTGCACATCAATTATTTGGAGTTAAGCCTGATTTGATGGGATGTGGTAAGGCTGCCGGTGGAGGTATCCTACCCGTTTCATTTGTAGCAGGAAGAAGGGACGTTATTGATGTATTGACCCCAGGCAGCGAAGGTTCAACCTTTGGGGGATATCCACTAGCCTCAGTAGTTGGCACCTATGCAATAAAAGCATTGGTAGATGAAAAATTAGCTGAAAATGCGAAGGCTCAAGGTGAATATTTAATGAACCATCTTAATCAAATCAAAAATGAATTCCCCGACAAGATCAAAGAGGTCAGAGGGAAAGGCTTATTGACAGCCTTTGAGATGCATGATGAAAAGCATCTAGATGGCCATACCGTATCTGTTGGGCTATTGGATCATGGTGTATATGCTAAGGAGACTCATCATTCCACTGTCCGGCTGGCTCCAGCATTAACAATAAATAATAATCAGATCGATCGTTTATCTGATGCGATTCGATCAGTAATAAAAGGCCTTTAGACATGGATTTTTTAAAACAACTTGGGATTAATAGTGACAACTATGGTGGTAGTTTGGGACCAGGGCAATGGACCCAAACAGAAGACGCAGGGAAAATTGATTCATTTAATCCATCAAATAGCGAGTTAATAGGATCCGTATATCAATGTAGTGTTGATGATTATAATAGTATAGTTAAAGGATCAGTTGAGGCCTTTGATGAATGGAAGAAAGTACCAGCACCAGAAAGAGGTCAATTGGTCAGAGAATTAGGAAATGCCCTAAGAGATTATAAAGACCCATTAGGAAGTCTAGTTGCCATGGAAATGGGAAAGATCAAGGCTGAAGGAGATGGAGAAGTTCAGGAAATGATAGACATAGCAGACTTTGCCGTAGGTCAATCAAGGATGCTTTATGGAAAAACAATGCATTCTGAACGAAAGGACCATAGGATGTATGAGCAATGGCACCCCATGGGAATTACTGGAGTCATCAGTGCATTTAACTTCCCAGTTGCAGTTTGGAGTTGGAACGCCTTCATTGCCGCCATTTGTGGTAATACGACCCTATGGAAGCCGTCGTCATCTACTCCGCTTTGTGCAGTTGCTGTGCAAAATATCTGTAATGAGGTTTTATCCTCAAAGGATGTTCCTAATATCTTTAGTTTGACCATTGGAAGTGGTTCAAAGATCGGTGAAACATTGATCAATGATAATAATATCCCATTGGTATCTTTCACAGGTTCAACAAACATGGGAAGACATGTTAGTAAAACCGTATCCGAAAGATTTGGAAAGACCATTCTTGAGTTGGGGGGTAATAATTGCATCATTGTGGATGAGACAGCAGACATGGATCTGGTTGTACCTGCAATCGTATTTGGCGCAGTTGGTACAGCAGGTCAGAGATGCACAAGTACTAGGCGTGTAATGGTTCAAGAATCAATATACGAAGGTTTAAAAGAACGACTTGTTAGTGCCTACAAGCAGGTCAATATTGGAGACCCGCTCAATAAGGATACCTTAATGGGGCCATTGGTCAATGAAAGTGCAGTAGAAGATTATTCAAATGCCATTAAGAGGGCTATAGATCATGGTGGAGATGTACTATATGGAGGAAGTACGATCGATGGCCAAGGTAATTTTGTGACGCCTACGATCATAAAGGCAGAAAACCATTGGGAGATAGTTCAGGAAGAGACCTTCGCACCAATTCTATATTTGATCAGTTATGAGACCTTGGATGACGCGATCAAAATGCACAATGGTGTTCCACAAGGACTATCATCTGCTATGTTCACTCTAAATATGAGAAATGCTGAGAAATTTCTATCCTCTGTTGGCTCAGACTGCGGAATTGCAAACATTAACATAGGCACTTCGGGTGCAGAGATTGGTGGAGCATTTGGTGGAGAAAAAGAAACAGGTGGAGGAAGAGAATCTGGATCCGATAGTTGGAAGCAGTACATGAGGCGCCAGACAAATACGATCAATTGGAGCACGGAATTACCTCTTGCCCAGGGAATCGAGTTTAATTTAGATAAATAATTAACCCGAAAAGGATTTACATTTTATCATGTCAATAAATTTCAAGGATACGAGATCTGCCATTGGTAAACATATGCTTGCTGATGGAATGTCTCCCATTATCGATCTAGAACGAAGCCATGGGTCATGGCTAGTGGATGGAAATACAGGTAGAGAATATTTAGATCTCTTTTCAATGTATGCCTCCATGTCAGTTGGTTACAATCATCCATATGTGTTAGATAATATTGATCGCTTAACTCGAGCATCCGTCAATAAACCTGCAAATTCGGACATATATTCTCCAGAAATGGCAGAATTTGTTGATACCGTTGGCCGTATTGCGCAACCAAGTTACATGCAAAATGCTTTTTACATTGAAGGAGGGGCATTGGCAGTTGAAAATGCTTTGAAAACAGCATTTGACTGGAAGGCCAGAAAAAACATATCATTAGGCAAGCCAGTTGGGCAAAATAAAGTTGTCCATTTGAAGGATTGTTTTCATGGTAGAACTGGATACACTATGTCTCTAACAGACTCGCCAGATGTTAGGAAGGTCCAATATTTCCCAAAATTCAAATGGCCTAGAATAACCAACCCATCGATCTCATTTCCAATGAATCAGGAAAATATACATTCGGTTTCCAAGATGGAAGAAAGATCCATTAATGAATTAAAAAACATACTAATTGAATCACCAGATGACATCGCTTGCATGATATTGGAACCGATCCAAGGAGAGGGTGGCGATAATCATTTTCGTAAGGAATATTTGCAGGAATTAAAACAATTATCGATAGAGAATAATTTTTTATTGATATTTGATGAGGTCCAGACAGGGATTGGTATTACAGGTAAGATGTGGGCACATGAGCATCATGAAGTAGAGCCTGATGTAATGAGTTTTGGAAAAAAGACCCAATGCTGTGGGATTTTTGCTGGAAATAGGTTGAAAGAAGTAGAGGATCATGTATTTGATGAATCAAGTAGGATCAATTCAACCTTTGGAGGAAATCTGGTAGACATGGTCAGATTTACCATCTATCTAGAACTCATAGAAAAAGAAGGCCTTGTGCAAGTGGCAGAAGAAAACGGTTCATACCTTCTTTCTTCTTTGAATTCTCTGCAAGAACAGAGTAATGGATTAATTTCTAATGCAAGGGGAAAAGGCTTGTTTTGTGCGTATGATCTTCCATCGACAAAAGAAAGAGACAGATTGATCACAAACATGGAGACTGAGGGTGCTATTATTTTAGGATGTGGACATAACTCCATACGCTTCAGACCACATTTGAACATATCAAAAAACGAGATAGATCAAGCCATGTCAATGATGAAAAATGCCTTGTCCAAACTTTAGTTTTGATCGAACAAAGAGGAATCCTATATCTTGTATCTACACCAATCGGTAACCTTGGAGACATGTCTCATAGAGGAGTAGAAATACTAATTAAAGTACCACTTGTAGCGGCCGAGGACACAAGGCAATCCAGAAAACTTTTTTCTCATTATGACATCAATACCCAACTCATTAGTTATTTTGAACATAATAGAGTTTCGCGGATACCCAAATTAATGAATCACCTAATGGATGGTAAGGAGCTTGCACTCATAACTGATGCTGGAACTCCTGGAATATCTGACCCAGCATACAAAATTGTACGCGAGGCGATAGATCATTCAGTAGAAGTTGTATCAATACCTGGGTCAAGCGCAGTATTGGCTTCATTGGTGGCATCGGGTCTTCCTACTGACCGCTTCCTATTTGAAGGATTTTTACCACCAAAAAAGGGGCGAAAAGGGCGAATTGAGAATGTCAGGGAATTACAGGTGACTCTTGTCTATTATGAATCACCTCATAGACTTGGGAAAACTCTAATGCAATTACATGATATTCTAGGCGATAGACCAGCGGTTGTTGCTCGTGAATTGACCAAGATCCACGAAGAAATAAAAAGAGGAACTCTTTCCGAATTATCTTCGTATTATAAAGAAGTAAAACCAAAAGGTGAATGTGTAATCTTAGTAGGGAAAAATGATAAAAACGTCTACTTCTAATAAAGGTATCTTCATCTCATTTGAAGGAATTGATGGGTGTGGAAAAAGTACTCAGGTAAAATTACTTCTAGATAGATTGTCCAGTGAAGGATATGAGACAAAACTTGTAAGAGAACCTGGTGGAACTGATATCTCAGAAAAAATACGTAAGATCCTATTAAACAAAAATAATAATAAAATGTCATCTCGTGCAGAAGCCCTTTTGATGACAGCTAGTAGAGCTCAATTGACAAAAGAAGAGATCATCCCAGCATTAAATGATGGAGCATGTGTCATTGCAGATAGATTCAAGGATTCAACATTAGCATATCAAGGTGGCGGTAGGGGATTAGACCATGACATTCTGGTTGGACTTAACGACTTTGCCACATATGACATTGATCCAGATCTTACAATATTTTTAGATATTAGTGCAAAGAACGCCTTTTCTAGATCTAATACTCAAACCGCAGATAGAATTGAGAGTGCTGGATTAGAATTTCAAGAAAAAGTAAGAAAAGAATACATAAAAATTGCAAAAAGGTTTGATGATAGATTCTTGACAATAGATGGACAAGATTCAATTTCACTAATTCATAGTACCATTTGGGAAAATACTATAAATTGCATAAATGAGAAAAAGTAGAACAAAAACTTTCCATGTCATTCTCGTGTTGCTTGTTTCATTTTTATTGGCTGGAAATAACTCTAGGGACATATATAAACAAGTACGGAAGAATCAATCCCTTATCAATGATGTTTACAGACATATCATAACAAATTATGTTGATGACATAGATCTTGATGCCTTCACCAAAATGAGCATAAATAACATGTTGCTTGAATTGGATCCTTATACAACCTACATGGAAAAAGAGGAAAAAGAAGGAATAGAGATGCTCACAAAGGGAAAGTATGGTGGTGTTGGAATTCAAATTGGTCTTAGAGAGAAAATATTAACAGTAATAACTCCCATGGATCAATCTCCTGCCAAAAGAGCAGGCATCCTGAGTGGAGATAGGATCCTCAAGATAGATGACCAAGATACAGATGATTACAATATTGATGATGCAGCCAAAATGATTCGTGGTAAACAGGGAACTGAGGTAAAATTGAGCATCCAGAGATTTGGGGAGACAGAATTAATAGATTTTGTTCTTACTAGAGAGATCATTCCTGTAAAAGACATTTCCTATTTTGGAATGCTAGATGAGAGCACTGGTTACATACGGCTGACTCGATTCTCACGCAATTCAGATGATGAAATGAAATCTGCAATATTAAAATTACTAGATGAGCAAATGTCTGAATTGATCCTAGATCTTCGCGATAATCCTGGAGGATTATTGAATTCTGCGGTTAATATCTTGGATTTTTTTACTGAAAAAGGTGAAACCTTGGTTTGGACAGAGGGAAAAAGCCAAAAATTAAATCGAAAGTACTTAAGTAAATCAGACCCTATTCTTCCCAAAGACATTAATATCGCAGTTCTTGTCAATCAAGGTAGTGCATCTGCCAGTGAGATCATTGCCGGTACTTTGCAAGATCTAGATAGAGGTGTCGTGATCGGGCGATCAACCTTTGGAAAAGGATTGGTTCAAACAGTGTTTAACATAGACCGAGATCGGTCCATAAAGGTTACCACGGCAAAATACTATATTCCAAGCGGTCGCCTAATACAGAAGCCCGGATATCTACCAGATGAGATCTTAGCGGATTCACTGGAAAAAGATTCTCTATTCCAGACCAAGGGTGGAAGGATCGTCTCTGGTGCTGGAGGAATAACCCCCGATCATGAGGTTCAATTAGATGAGATATCCCCCTTATTATCTGCGAGTTGGAGGCAGGGCTTGTTTTTCAATTTTATTCAAAAACAAAAAATGAACTATGCTACCATTGAAGAGGTAGAAAAAGATACTTCTCTTATCCATGAATTTGAGAAATATCTACACTCTAGTGATTTGGATATTTACATGAAAGGTGAAAATAATTACCTATCCATGAAGGAAAAACTCATGGAACTTGATTCTACAAGTATTCAGATCCAGGGTGCATTGGACATACTAGATTCATACTTTGAACAAATTGCATTTAATCAATTCAGCAAAGAAAAGGAAATCCTAAATCATTATTTATTGGTAGAATTTGCAGATTATTTCAAAGGTGAAGAGGGTCGACTAAGAATATCATCAAGGAAAGATAAGGATATTCAAAAGGCCATGAGCATATTACATGATCCCGTAGTATATGAAAGAGTTTTCTTACCTCAATAAGAACAATATAATTATCCATTTAATTCCTTTTCATTATCAATGTAATTTCCCCGGCTTTTTTTATGGGCGATTAGCTCAGTTGGTTAGAGCGCTACGTTGACATCGTAGAGGTCGGCGGTTCGACTCCGTCATCGCCCACATCATATCATGACGCAAATAAAAATAACATTACCAGATAATTCAGTAAGATCTTACAAAGAGGGTGTAACCCCACAAGAGGTCGCTGATTCCATAGGCTCAGGTCTTGCAAGAGCAGTGGTTGTAGCCAAGATCGATGGAGATCTGAAGGATCTTAATCATCCAATAGAACAAGACGCTGATCTAGAACTTTTCACAGGAGAAACGGCTGAGGGTCATGATACCCTGCTTCATTCCACCGCCCACCTCATGGCGCAGGCAGTAAAACAATTGTATCCAGACGCAAAGGTCACAATTGGTCCAACCATTGAAAATGGGTTTTATTATGATTTTGACCTGGATGTTTCCTTCTCAGATGAGGTACTTGCAAAGATAGAGACAAAGATGAAGGAACTGGCAAGATCAAAGCAAGAGATCACAAGGCAAGAGGTTTCTACTTCAGAGGCTGTGGAGATCTTTAATCAACTTGGTGAATCCTATAAGGTTGAGATCATTGAGCAAATTAATCCAGACGATACCATTAGCATGTATAACCAGTCAGACTTCACAGATCTATGTAGAGGACCACACGTATCCAATACATCAAAAATAAAGCATTTTAAACTCTTGTCGACATCAGGAGCCTATTGGAGGGGTGACGAAAAAAATAAAATGCTTCAAAGGATATACGGAACTGTATTCTCGTCAAAGGAGGCTTTGAAAAAACATTTGCATAATCTAGAAGAGGCAAAAAAACGAGACCATCGTAAACTTGGAAAAGAATTAAAACTCTTCACTTTTGATGATGAAATTGGACCAGGACTACCCCTGTGGCTTCCCAATGGTGCAATAATGGTAGAAGAATTAGAAAAATTGGCTAAAGAATCGGAAAAAAACGCTGGCTACGACGTTGTTAGAACCCCTCATCTAACAAAAGGTACACTTTATGAAAAGTCAGGACATCTAGAACATTATAAGGAATCAATGTATCCAGCAATGGATGTTGATGGGGTTGACTATTATGTAAAACCAATGAACTGTCCTCATCATCATAAGATATATTCATCCTCGCCTAGGAGTTACAGAGAATTACCCGTACGATTGGCCGAATATGGGACATGTTATAGATATGAAAAATCAGGCCAGTTATTTGGGCTTATGCGTGTACGAAGTCTACAGATGAACGATGCTCACATCTATTGCACAAAAGAACAATTTAAAGATGAGTTTCTAGCAGTCTGCAACATGTATTTAGATTATTTTGAAATTTTTGGCATTGAACGTTACACAATGCGTCTGAGCCTACATAGTAAGGAAGGGCTAGGCAAAAAATATGTCAACGAGCCAGAACTGTGGTTAGAAACCGAACAATGGGTAAGAGAGGCACTCGTTGAAGGAAATTTGGATTTTGAAGAAGTTCCTGGTGAGGCTGCGTTTTATGGACCCAAGATCGATGTGCAGGTTTGGAGTGCTATTGGAAAGGAATTTACATTGGCTACAAACCAGGTTGATTTTGCGGTTCCTTCTAAATTTGGGCTAAATTATGTTGATGAGAGCGGAAATGAAAAGATTCCACTATGTATACATAGGGCTCCTTTAGGAACACATGAGAGATTTATTGGATTCCTGATTGAGCATTTTGGAGGTAATTTCCCACTGTGGCTTGCACCAATACAGACTGTAGTATTACCATTATCTGATAAATTTTCAGATTATGCAAATAAAGTAGTTAAAGTTTTAAAACATGAAGGAATAAGAGTTAAATTAAATGACAGAGCAGATAAGATCGGTTCAAAGATAAGGCAAGCTGAGTTAGATAAAATAAACTTCATGCTTATAGTAGGTCAAAAAGAGTCTGATGAAGAGACCGTCTCAATACGGAAAAGATTTGAGGGTGACATGGGCACAATGCCTCTAAATGATTTTAAAGATAAAATAGTTGATGAAATAAATAATAGGAGATTAACTCATAGGTAAGAAACAGCGACAGCGAATGAATGAAGACATTACTTCGAGTGAAGTACGATTGATTTCGGAAGATGGTGAACAATTAGGCGTCGTTTCCATTGAAGTTGCATTAGAGAAAGCCAGTGAAGTAGGTTTGGATCTCATAGAGGTTGGCCCCAATTCCAAGCCACCTGTTTGTAAGATTCTTGACTACGGAAAATTAAAGTATGAAGAGAAGAAGAAACAGCAATTAAGTAAGAAAAAACAACATGTGATCAAGGTCAAAGAGATAAGACTCAGGCCACGTATAGATGATCACGACCTCATGACAAAGATGAATCATGGACGTAAATTCTTACAGGATGGCGCAAAATTAAAGATTACCCTAATGTTTCGTGGACGTGAGATGGCCAGAGTTGATCTAGGAAAAATAGTTATGGAAAGAGTTTTAGAAGAATTGTCAGATGTGGCGGAAGTTGAAAAGGATATTCCTTTGGAAGGTCGCCGCATGTCAATGATCCTTAATGCAAAATAGGAGTGCTGGATGCCTAAAATGAAAACGAGGCGCGGAGCCGCCAAACGGTTTAAACTGACAGGTTCCGGCAGAATTAAACGAAACAAAGCAAACCATAGACATATGCTCATTCGCAGATCGAACAAGGCTAAGCGTAAAATGAGACAATCAGGTATTGTCTCTAGCGCAGATAGAAAGCTCGTGAAGGCAATGTTGGGCATTTAATTAATCGGAGGCGATAAACATGCCAAGAGCAAATAGTTCCGTACCGCGACATCGTCGTCATCGGAAGATCGTCAAGCAGGCCAAAGGCTATTATGGTGCCCGGAGCCGCACATTCAAATCTGCAAAAGATGCAGTGACAAAGGCGGGGCTTTATGCATACCGCGATAGGCGTCAACGAAAAAGACAATTTCGAAGGCTCTGGATCACTAGGATCAACGCAGCGTGCCGGCTCAATGGAACTACATATTCAGCCTTTATCAATGGTCTTAAGACTAGTGGTATTGACTTGGATCGTAAGATTCTGGCCGACATGGCAGTGAATGATCCCCAGGGCTTTACCGCATTGACATCATCAGTTAAATAATTGAAATGTCAATCCTTGAACAAATCGATTCGGTCAGGAATTCTTTCCTGGCCGAGATCGACCCATTCCCAGATGATCCAGGGGAGATAGATGTAATTCGTTCAAAATACCTAGGCAGAAAAGGCCAGGTTGCTCAACTATTTACCTTACTTGGAAAAGCATCACAAGAAGAGCGTCCTCAACTAGGACAGCGATTGAATGAGCTGAAAATTGAGATCACTAAATTATTCGATGAAAAGGTCAACCTTTCTCTGGATGGTAAGCAAAATTCTGAAGATCTCAACCTAGATCTCAGTCTTCCAGGAAGACAAACCAGAATCGGTTCACTCCATATTTTAGAACAGACCCTTACTGAGATCAAGGATATTTACAGTTCGATTGGATTTCATATTGCTTATGGACCTGAGGTTGATGATGATTACCATAATTTCACAGCACTTAACATACCAGAACATCATCCTGCAAGAGACATGCAAGATACTTTCTTCATAGATCCAGAAAGAGTATTGAGGACCCATACATCAAATGTCCAGATCCATTTAATGGAAGAGGAAGACCCACCCATGAAATACATAGTGCCTGGAAGGGTGTATAGAAATGAGGCCATTGGATACAAGAGTTATTGCCTCTTTCATCAGGTAGAGGGTATTTACATAAATGAGAGAGTTTCTTTTGGAGAATTGAAAGGCTGTTTGGAATATTTTGTTAACCAAATGTTTGGACCAAAAAAGAAGATGAGATTTAGACCATCGTACTTTCCATTCACCGAGCCTAGTGCTGAGGTAGATATTTGGGATGAGGAGAGAGACCAGTGGATGGAGATCCTTGGTTGCGGGATGGTTGATCCTGCTGTTCTTGATAATGTTGGATATGATTCAAAAAAATGGCATGGATATGCGTTCGGAATGGGTGTTGAGAGAATTGCAATGTTGAAATATAAAATAAATGATATAAGGCACTTTTACAGTGGTGATATCAGAGTACTGGAGCAGTTCATTTGATAGTATCCATAGATTGGCTAAAAGAATTTGTAACAGTTGAGGAGACCCCTGAATTGTTGGCAGACCTTTTATCTAATAAAGGTTTGGAGGCTGAGGTCACTGATGTACCTCTGGAAATTCCTGGAGTCATGATAGGTAAGGTAGAGAGTGCAGAGAAGCACCCTGATGCTGATAAATTAAAACTGTGCATGGTCAATGATGGTAGTCAGATCCATCAGGTTGTATGCGGTGCTTCAAATGTCGATTCGGGTCAGACGATTGCATTTGCTACAGTTGGTGCTGTCTTACCTGGAAATTTAAAGATAAAAAAAGCAAAGATCAGAGGCGTTGAATCCTCTGGAATGATATGTTCGGAACGAGAACTAAATATTTCTGATGAACATGAGGGGATCATGGTCCTTCCTGATGGTCTTGAAGTTGGGAAAGGCTTCATGGAAGTTTATGGTAATAAGTTCATATCACTAGAATTGGACATTACCCCAAATAGACCAGATGCATTTTCACATCAAGGCGTGGCCCGAGATCTGGCATGTGCAACCGGCAGAGAATTCTTACCTACCATTGTTCACCCAGTGGAAAGTAAGAAAAAACTATCAATTGACATCTCAATGGAAGATCAGAATGACTGTCCTCGGTATATTGGAGGCTTGATAGAGAATGTTAAGGTTGGACCTAGTCCAGATTGGTTGGTTGATAGGTTGAGATCCATCGGCCAACGCAGCATAAATAACATAGTAGACATATCAAATTTTGTGCTCATGGAAATTGGTCATCCAACTCATATTTTTGATTTTGATAAATTAAATAATAAAGAGATTCTAGTTCGCAGAGCAAAAAAAGGTGAATCATTGACCACGTTAGATGAACAAAAACATGAACTGGAAGAGCAACATCTATTGATAACAGATGGAAAGGATCCCATTGCACTTGCTGGGATCATGGGTGGTCTAAGTACAGCTGTAAGTGATTCAACACAAAATCTACTTGTTGAGAGTGCATATTTTGACCCAATTACCATACGTAAAGGTGCTAAGGATCTTTCAATGTCAACTGATGCATCAAAAAGATATGAAAGAGGTGCAGATCCAAACGGATGTGATACTGCGTTCTGGCGCGTCATATCACTGCTTGAAGAGATAACAGGAGGAATTTTCGCTTCCGATGCAATCGATATTTATCCAGAAAAGATTGTAAATAAAAATGTAGTAATGAGAAACGCAGAACTTGAATTGATCCTTGGTATTACAATTGAAAATGAAACCATAAGTAGAATATTAAATGGTCTAGGGATCGATAATGTATTTGATGAGGATCAATGGACATGCTCCATCCCCACCTATAGACCTGATATAACTAGAGAAATTGATTTAATAGAAGAAGTGGCTCGCATCCATGGATTTGAAAATATTCCATCAGATCATTCATTGAAAGGAGCCTTTAGATTTGCAGCGCCTGATCCTGAAAAGTATTTATCAGATATTCGCCAGACACTTGTTGGATGTGGATTCCATCAGGTATACTCCAACTCCTTACAAAGTGAACATGATGCACATTTATCTGGAGATGAACCGGTCAAAATGATGAATCCACTAAATAAAGACATGGCATATTTAAGGACCTCGCTCATTCCTGGATTAATGAAGGCAGCTGACCTGAATGTAAAACATTCGACCAAGGATTTCAGGATATTTGAACTTGGACACGTACATTTTAAATCTGGATCTTCCTCAACTGGAGTTGATGAGCATAAATATTTATCTGGTATGGTAGTCGGGAACATGGTCAATGATAATGTTCATTCTGATGCTCAGTCAGAAGATCTATTTTCCATGAAAGGATATTTAACTGCATTATTTGAAAATAAACTTTCCATGAGGATGGAAATAGATCACATGGATGACGGGTTAGGTTTTGAGTTTGCTAGATCCATTAGTGTCAATAGACAAAATATTGGACGATTGGGCAGAATTTCAAATGAATGGACGAGTTCCTTGGGTTTGGACCTTGATAATGCTTATGGTTTTGAATTGGATCTTGATCCCATTAAAAAAATGTTGGGTGGAAAAAAATATTTCAAGAAGATAAATCCGTATCCTAAGATTGTGAGAGATCTTAATCTAGTAATGCCAGAGAGTCAGGGTGTAGGTTCAATAATTGAAATATTTCACAAAAATGGAAAAAAACTCATCACGCAGGCTGAACCAGTTAACATTTTCATGGATAATAGTTCCATTGGGAAGAACATGAAAAGTGTCACTTTTTCCTTAACATTTCAAGATCCTTCAAAAACACTTGAAGACAAAGATGTAAATCCTATTATTGAAGAAATTATACGTGTTGTAGAAAATAACTTTAATGCTAAATTAAGATCATGAAAGACATATCTTTACTTAATGAACTTGAATTAAAAATTAGAGAACTTGTTTCTTCACTGGAAAGAGAACGGGAAAAGAATGCTCAGTCTGAAAAGGCTGTACAAGAATCTCAGAAACTATCACAGATCGAGGAAAAAGTTAAGAATCTGATAAATCTAATTGATCAAATGGAGCAGAATTAACATGTCAGAAGAAAGTAACCAAGTCCAGATTTCCATATTTGGACAAGAATACTCTGTCAAAGCACCAGCAGATGCGACTTACATAAAGAAAATTGCAGAATATCTTGATGAAAAAATGAGGGAGGTCCAATCTGGATTTTCAACAACACAATCTTCAACTAGAATTTCAATCCTAGCGGGCATGAATATTACAGATGAACTGTTCACTTCCAAACAATCTGGTGACTCGGATAATACAGAAGTTGAACAGAAGATCTCTTCTCTAATAGAACTCATCGACGAAACTCTTTAGTTCTATAGTTTAGCACCCATGTCAGAGTCATTGATGATCCTATCAGGAAAGGAGGTTAGTGCCTCTGTATATGATGAATTAAGTGATCGCATAGGTGCCTTATTAGACAAAAACGTCGTCCCTGGTCTCGCAGTTGTTCTTGTTGGTGAAGATCCTGCTTCACAAGTATATGTCCGATCAAAGACCAAAACTTTCAAAAAACTCAATCTTTTCACGAAAACATATAAACTTCCCACTGAAACCAGTCAAAATGAACTTCTGGACCTCATTGAGGAATTAAATAATGATAACTCTTATCATGGAATTCTTGTTCAACTCCCCCTACCAAAGCAGATAGAAAGTGATAAAGTGATCAATGCCATTGATCCTAAAAAGGATGTTGATGGATTTCATCCAGAAAATGCCGGTCTTTTAGCTATAGGAAGACCCAGATTCATACCGTGTACACCTAAAGGGATCATGAGGATACTCGAACATTACGAGATTAATCTTAATGGAAAACATGTAGTGGTGGTTGGTAGGAGCAACATAGTTGGCAGGCCCATATCCATATTAACTAGCATGAAAATGGATGGAGCAAATGCTACTACAACACTCTGTCATTCTGGTACGCCAGATATCCAGCATCATACGAGATCTGCTGATGTTGTTGTCGTTGCCCTTGGAGTGCCTGGATTTTTAGATCATGACATGATCAAAGAAGGTGCAATTGTCATAGATGTGGGAATCAATAGAATAGGCGCTGATAATGATAAAGGGTATGAACTTGTGGGCGATGCAGATTGGTCAGCAGTCGAAGAGATTGCTTCTGCTGCCACACCCGTTCCAGGAGGAGTTGGGCCCATGACGATAGCCATGCTAGTGGAGAATACTGTAGAAGCTGCAGAACAGATACTAAAAAATACTTAAATGCGCCCGTAGCTCAGCTGGATAGAGCGTTGGATTCCGGTTCCAAAGGTCACAGGTTCAAATCCTGTCGGGCGTACAATTGAAGATGAACAAAAAAAGAACATATTTAATAATACATTTATCTTTTTCAATTTTATTGGCCTTACCACCTTTGAAAGATAAGAATATTGAATCATTTATGATTGCCAGATATGATGGAGATACAGCAATGGTCCATTCATTTCTTTCAGAAAACTTTACATATGAGCATGCACCATATGTTGGACTTGGAATAGATGCATATTATGTTGATGGAAGCGCATTGGTCACGCATGTAGTTGATGATTCGATCCAAAACCAACTATCAGTTGGAGATAGGATCTATGAATTGAATGGAGTAATAATTGATTCCAATGGAATGGATATCCGTGGCCCAGTAGGAGAGATACAAGACCTGATCGTGACAAAGGCAGGGGATTCTCTATTCACTGCACTAAAAATTCCATTATCAAGATTTCAGTACGATCAAAATGCTTCCCTATTTCTTGAATCAATAGTCAAATATTCAGAGGCATGGTATGATTATGACATAGAAATCATTAAGATCATTTCAAGAAGAAATCAGTTTGTCGTCCATTATGAATGGGAAGGCTCAAAGCATGAATCTGGACCAACATATCATTTTTCTGCTATTGAGATCATACTACTAAATAAGAAAAGGACCTTAATTGAGAAGGTAGAGGGACTGTGGTCTGAGAAACAGTTCCGTGATCAATTTAAATAGGCAATTGCCTGATCAAGGAACTCATCGTGAATATGCCTATTCGTGATGAGTATATTGTCAGATTCCAACCTGAAATCATTTCCTCTTATATCTGTTATCATGCACCCAGACTCTTGAGCGATCAATATCCCTGCAGCGGTGTCCCAGGGTTTAAGGTCGTACTCCCAGAAGCCATCTACCTTTCCGCACGCAACATGACAAATATCTACCGAGGCTGCTCCTAATCTCCGAACTCCCTGTGTAATATCAGTGAAATGCTTAAATAACTCCATGTTGGTATTCCAATTATTCCCATGATCATAACCGAATCCTGTCACTAAAAGTGATACATCTAGTGTTTTTGTGTCTGATGATTCAATTTTTTCACCTTCACAGAATGCACCCTCGCCCTTGATCGCGGTATATAACTTTAGGTTTGGCATCTCCAAAACCGTTCCTACCAAAGGTTTATTCTTCCAATAGACTCCGATAGAAACTGCAAATGAAGGATAGCCATGTACAAAATTAGTAGTTCCATCAAGGGGATCTATGATCCATAGATAATCGGAATCCGTTAACTCATTATCTGTCTCTTCAGCGAGAATGGAATGATCTTTGAATGAGGATCTAATTATGGACTTGATGATTCTCTCTGATTCGATGTCAGTTTTTGTAACCAAGTCTGTCTTTCCCTTAAAATTACTAACTCTAGGAAGAGAAACTGCTTCCATTATTGAATTGGATGCTGCTAAAGAAGCTTCTACGGCTACATTTAAAATTTCATCATTATTTATTTGGGGCATGATCCTGAGAGAAATATTCCTTGGTCATTTTCTTCAAAACCCCCGTAAGAAGAATGATTGATATTAGATTAGGAAATGTCATGATTCCCAGTGCTGCATCACCGAACGCCCATATTGCCTCAAGTTCTGCGATACCTCCAACGAATGTGAAGAACACGTATACCCAAAGATATGGTTTGATCGCTTTTTCACCAAAAAGGTAGACTGCGGCCCTATTTCCATAAAATGACCACGCTATTGCTGTAGATAATGCAAATAAGAGGACTGACACTGTGACGATCTTATCACCAAAACTGAATAGGAATCCTAACCCTTCTTTGAATGCGAAGGAGGTAAGTAGACTACTATTTAGTAGTTCTTTACCTTGAAATACACCTACTCTGAAGGCTTCGTTCGCCTCTTCTAATGATGTAGCAGTGATCTTTACAAAAAACTCCGTATGTTTCCAAGCTCCTGTTGAGATGATAACAAGGCCTGTCATCGTACATATTATGAGGGTGTCAATATATGGCCCCAGCATAGCCACCGCTCCTTCACGAACAGAATATTTTGTCTTTGCAGTGGAGTGCGCTATTGCTGCCGAACCTTGTCCTGCCTCATTAGAATAAAGACCTCGTTTTATTCCCCATAACATTGTCATTAAAATTCCTCCACCTGTTCCTGCTATGGTCGCTGGAGGATTAAAGGCCATTGATATTATCAGAGCAAAACTATCTGCTACCTTGTCTATGTTCACTATTATGATCAGACCCGCTGATATAACATAGATCAGAGCCATTATCGGGGCTAAATAACCTGTAAAATTCCCTATCCGTGATATTCCACCAATGATCACCATTGAAACTGTGGCAGCCATTAATATTCCTATGATAAATTGAAAAATTGAAACCCCAAAGCCAGCCCATATCTCATGTTTAATGGTTAGCACATGGGAATTTCCAACAATATTTGATAATTCTGAGTATAATTGATCTGATACAGTAAATGACTGGATGGAATTTCCAGTTGCAAATGAACAAATAACAGCAAATGATGCGAATGCCACCGCCATCCATCTCCAATTTTGACCTAGGCCATTTTCTATCGTATACATCGGACCACCTGCAGTCTTACCCAATGCATCCATTTCTCGATATTTTAACGATAGGGTGCACTCTGCGTATTTTAAAGTAGTACCGAAGAAGGCTGTGATCCACATCCAAAATAAAGCTCCTGGACCACCATAATAAATTGCAGTGGCAACACCAGCTATGTTTCCTATGCCAACAGTGGCAGATAAGGCTGTGGTCAAGGCTTTGAAGTGATTGAGGTCGCCTTCATCATTAGGGTCATCATACACGCCCTTTGTCACATTAATACCATGTTTAAGGTATTTTATCTGAGGAAATCCTAGTTGCAACGTGGCATATATACCTGTACCAACTAAGGCCAATACCATTAGTGGTACTGCGCGCTGGCTTGGAAATGACCATATAGCCTCAAAAACATGAATCCCAAAAGCGTAAATAATAAAAATAATTATACCAAAAGAGATAAGACCTGCAGTTTTTCTGTCCATTTTAATTAACCTATAATATTCAAGGTTCGTATTTTAAAAGAAGTCTGTGTAACCACAAAGGGTATAATTGAATGATTCAATAAAATTTTATTCTTTAAGGTTTATTAATTATTCTGATCTGGCTAGTTTTTCTGTGAATATTCTACAGGATATGATTATGAGAAAAAATCTTTGGTTTGAATTCATTGGGCTTATTGGAGTAATAAGTTCTCTGGTATTTGTTGGTGTAGAAATACGACAAAATACAGCTGCAATTAAAGGTGCAACCCATCAAACCGTATCAGAGCAGATTAATGAACTTACTTTAACGATCGCATCTGATGAGAGGCTCTCCAAGATCGTATCTTCCATGTACAGTGGGAGTAAGGGAAGGGAGGACATGGCACCCGAAGACCAATTAAGCTTGGACTTTTTACTTCTGACTGGATTTAGGAGAGTAGAAAATATTTTTCTTCAATATGAAGATGGTATCTTAGATGAAAGAGCATTTGAAAGAATAGGAATGGATTCATACAAAACAAAATTTGCCCTTCAAACATGGGAGATGTTCAAAAATGGGTTTGATGAAAAATTCATAGTATTCTTTGAAGAATTGAGAGATGAACCAAAAGCTCTAATTAAATAAAACTTAATGGCCATTATAGCAGGAGTAGATGAAGTAGGAAGAGGACCGCTGGCTGGACCAGTAGTTGCAGCGGCTGTAGTATTACCGGAGGATCACTGCATAGATGGATTGATGGACTCCAAAAAACTTTCGAAAAAAAAACGGGAAGAATTATATCCCATTATAATGGAATATGCACTTGCCACAGCTATTGGCAAGGTCAACACATTAACCATTGATCGAATCAACATAAGGGAGGCAACATTCCTTGCGATGGAAAGAGCCTTGGATAAATTACCAATGACACCAGAAAAAGCACTGATAGATGGTGAGGCATTGAAATCCCAAAGAATACCAAATGAAGGGATCATAAAAGGCGATAACATCGTCGATTCAATAAAGGCTGCATCCATAATAGCAAAGGTCACGCGAGATAATATCATGGCAGATTATGGTACGATATTCCCAGAATATGGATTTGAAAAACACAGTGGATATGGAACAAAACTCCATTTTGAGGCTTTAACTCAATACAAGGCAATACCTTTGCATCGTAAAACCTTTTCGCCAGTCAAGAAACATATGCCAACAATCAAATGGCTGATAGAAAATGATAAGGTCTCATGGATGAGTGAAAAATTTGCAGGTCTTTATCTCAAAGATAATGGATATGATGTCCTTGAAATGAATCAAAGTCAAAATTTTCAACAAAGTTTTAATATTGTAGCACAAATTGAAAATATTCCATTTGTTTTTGTGAAAGTAGTGGTCGTTCCCATGGATAATGAGGACCCAATTAGACATGTGATCAATGATAAAATCATGAAACGCATGATAGATGATGCCCAATCTTACATGTCTCAATTTGTTGAACATTCAGACATGTATCGCTTGGATGCAATTCATGTTAAGATCCAAAAGAATACTGCCCCATTCATAAAACATTTCAAGGGTATTAAATGATTTGGATCCCTAATTTGTAGTCCGGTTGAGAACGAAAAATGAATAAAGATAAGATCAAATCAGAGGCCAAGGCAATTTTTTATATAGTCTTAACTGTACTTCTAGTAAAGGTAACGGTCTTAGAGGCATATATTGTTCCAACTGGGAGCATGGAAAATACGATCATGACCGGTGATTTTCTGATAGGGAGTAGGTTTGTTTATGGCATGAGAACACCAGATTGGCTTGGTATTCCATATACCGACATCGGATTCTACATACCATACTATAAATTCCCTGCTTTTAAAATACCCAAGGAGGGAGATGTTCTAATCTTTAAATATCCTAGAGACAGATATGTAAAATATGTGAAAAGATGCGTGGCAGGACCAGGAGACACTATTCTGATTGAAAACAAAAATCTATTTGTTAATGGGGTTGAGAAAGATATGTGGGAACACGGAAAATATTTAACCAGTGCAATGCAGAAAAAGTTTAGACAACCAGATATTTATCTCGGAGGTGAGAACAATATCAATCGTGATAATTTAGGCCCCGTCTATGTACCTAAGAAAGGAGACGTTTTTCCGATCCATGACCAGACAGATTGGGAATATCTATTACCAATTATTCTTATGGAGGGACACACAGCCTCACTGAAAAATGAGCAAATATCATATGAATTCACCTTGCAAGATCCCAATGAGATTTATAGAAGGAAAGGTAAGGAAAGTGTATTTAAAGAATATTTTCCCTATGGTGGAACTCTAATTACACCATGGAGTGATTCCTTCAAAAATGAGCATTTTAAATATTTGATGATCGATGGAACTCCTGCAAGTGAATTAAAAGAATATGTTGTAACTCAGAATTATTACTGGGCAATGGGCGATAATAGAGATGATAGTCTAGATTCTCGCTACTGGGGTTTTGTACCTGAGAATAACATACTGGGTGAGGCACTGTTTGCATATTTCTCATTAGATCTTGATACGTGGACACCCAGATGGAGTAGGATAGGAACCGTAATAAAATAGTTTAAATTGCGCATCCTCTTATCAATACTATTATCATTCTTTGCTGTAAAATTCTCATTCTGCCCGACCCATCCACGCATGGTAGCGCATTTCTCGTACGATAACCCCAAGGATATTGTGTTAGAAGAATTGCGGACTCATTTAGAGGAATCTGGCTTTAAAATCAAGGAATATGCACCCGAAGATGCTTTTCTTTTTACAGATTATAAACTATATGATTGGGGTACAGGGAGGAGATTGCTTGCTGTCGCTGTTCATGTCAATGATAAGATAACTATTACAGGAATGGGAAAGATGGACGTGCCAGTTTCCAATCTAGGACAGCCTAATGAACTCTCAAAGATCAAGAAAGTCGACAATCTTCCTTATAGCATCCAAAAAAAAACCTTCCTGAATTTGGTAGAAACAATAAATGAAATAGGGTATGAGACAATTAATCACTGGCCTTGAATTGGTGGTTGCCAAAAAACCATTCTTTTATGAAATTCCTTGGCTAACAAACATAATATAACAGTTAATTTGTAAGTAACTATGAGTATTGATTTTAACAACAAAGACGGTCGACAAAACTATTTAAACGAAAAACTTGATAACCTTCTATCAGGAATAAATCAGAGTTATGGTCAAGTACTGCTTGATGAATTAGTAACAAGATTGCAAAGAACGCTTGCTGATTTCAATGAAGAGGTCCAAGAAATAATGGGTGACCTAAAAGATAGTTCTGAACGCCGTAATCAAATTATCCATGAACTAATGGAAGGCAAAGAAGTTGCGCAGGGGGTAGAAGGTGACAGTGGAAGCGATATCGTAGATGACTCTGGCCCTGATACTTCTGAAATGAGTGAATGGGAAAGACGATTAGAGGGAAAGTAAAAACAATTAGGGATATTTATGAACGGTAAAGAAAAATTCATGTTTATTATGCTTGGGGCACTTTACATAGGGGCATTCTACTACTACGCAATGACTGAAGAACTAAATATGAGGATGGATGAACTTAATCTAGCTGACAAACAGCATGTAGATAAGGTTCTCGGCTCATACGCTGATAGCCTACATACATATAATTTGAGATTCATCGGTAGAGGAAAACACCTTAGAAAAGCACAGAAAGATATTGTTGCAAACACAGACCTTATTGAAAAAAACACGGACTCATTAGCGGTCATGATCGATGATGTAAGTTTCAAACTAGATAATTTCATGAGGGATACTGAGAAGAAATTTAGAAATGTTAATAATGATATTGATGATCTTGCCACAGAGGTCAAGGGTACAGTTAGAAAGTTAAAACAAGGAATTTCAAATTTAGAACAGACTTCAAAGACGCTAGAAAAACGACTCAAAGAAATTGAGGATCTTGCACTTATTCAAAAAGAGAAGGCCAAAGCCGCTGAAGAAGAAGATTAACTTTACCATATAAATACACCCTCCTAAGTAAAAGGGGCTGGAAACGGCCCCTTTTTACTTTATGTGCTATCTCATTAAATTATTTTCTGCTAATTTTTACAATGGTTAAAAAGAATAATTCATTTCTAAACCCAGAAAATTCTACAACCATTCTTCTATTATTTCTATTCATATCAATCACCTCGATATTCAAAGAAAATATACAAGATATTCCAATACCCACTGAAATCATAGAAAAGAAAAAAAATAGAAAGATCTATAAGCAAGATCGTAAAGAATGGATGGAGAACATGCATCGAGCCGCCCCTGGAGTTGATTGGCGCTTGGTTGATGAAAACACGCGTAAGAATAAATTCATTGCTAATACATTGAAACGAAAAAATTCTCTACCGAATATCGAAAATCTGCAAAATAACAGATCTGTACCAGGTGAATGGCATGAGAGTGGAAGTTATATCCTGGGTGGACGTATACGTACCTCATTCATCGATCACGGTAATGAAGAAGTTTATTGTGCATCTAGTGGTGGCAATGTATGGAGAGGAAACCTTGATGGAAGCGATTGGGTTTCACTAAATGATTATTATCAAATAAAAGGGATTCATTACCTAGATCGTTTTCCTTACGAAGACATGACCAGGATGATAATGGTTAACGACAAGAATTGTTTTAGAACCGATGATGATGGATATGTAATAGAAGGGGCAGAAGGATTGGGATCTGTACAGCAATGGGGATGGATATTTAGGGCTATACAAAGTAATGATGAGTCAGGCACAATATACTTGGGTGTTATTGAATGGGATTATGTAGAATGGACCTATTTACCAGCAATCTATAGTTCCATGGACAAGGGGGAATCCTTCTCTAAAATTGTAGAGTTGACTGCAGAAAATGGATTTATTGTTGGAACCAGTCATTTTGACCTCTGGGTTCCTGAAGATGGAGATCCAATAGTGTTGAATGACGGAAATGTCTATTCATTGGACGGATCATCTAACGAAATGACCCTAATTAATGACATCAATACATCTGATAGTGGAAATAATATAATTACCGGAGGCCAAACCTCTGATGGGCAGGTTTTCCTTCATGTGAGACTTGGCAATAATCATTACTCTTCGGTAGATGCTGGCATTACTTGGGAAAACATGGGAGAATTACCAACTGGAACATTTACGATCAATAGTTTTGAATGCTCTAACTCAGATATGAATAAATTGGCCATTGGTAATGTTGATGGATATGTAACTAATGATGGGGGACAAAATTGGACTCTAATAAATAATTGGTGGGAATATTATTCTGCTCCAGAAAGTAAGTTGCATGCAGATATCCCAGAGTTTAATTACAATGTGGATCCTGAATCATTAGAAGAATTTCAATTCATATGTACCGATGGAGGCATTTATGTCTCCTACGATCATTTTCAAACTGTTGAGAATATTTCAATGAGTGGATTAGGGGTCAGTCAATATTATTCAACTTATACAGGTCGCCAGGAGCCATACCACATATTTGCTGGTAGTCAAGATCAAGGGTTTCAGAGACATTTAAGCGATGGTTATTATGATGGTGTACTTGATTTTGAGCAGACCATTAGTGGTGACTATGGACATATTGTTTCAAGTGATGGAGGCATGAGTCTATGGACTGACTATCCTGGTTTTGTCATGTATTATGCAGACATAGCAAACTCTACGGATATGGTTTCTTGGGATTTTCAAGGAAGTGGATATCTCTGGCTACCTCCAATAATGAATGATCCCAATCAATCTAATATTGTTTACATTGGCGGTGGTGGCATTCAATCTCAAAATCACATGGTGAAGGTCACATATGGGATCAATGGAATGTTTGCAGAGGATCTGGACTATACTTTTGAATCAAAAATATCTGCGATGGCATACAGCCCTATTATTAATGAACACTGGTATGTATCGACAGAGGACGGGGAATTCTATTATTCAACAGACATGGGAGAAAATTTTATCCAAACTTCTAATTTCTCTGGTCCTGAATCACATTATTTTTATGGTAGTAGCATTTTACCTTCACCAGTGGATGAAGATAGGATCTACATAGGTGGAAGTGGATATTCAAATCCACCAATTTATTTAAGTGAAGATGGTGGAAATTCATTTGTAGGATTTAGCGATGGTCTACCTAGTACGTTAGTATATGGGATGGCATCTTTACCTGATGAATCAATGATCTTTGCAGCAACTGAGGTTGGACCTTATGCATATTCACATGAGGAGGGAACATGGGAAGAAATGTCAGGGGAAGATGCACCAGAGCAAGTATACTGGAGCGTTGAGTACATCCATGAGATTAGAACTGTTAGATTTGGAACCTATGGAAGGGGGATCTGGGATTATACATTTGACTATAATCCAGTATTAATTATTGGAGATATTAATCAAGATGAAACCATTAACATAGATGACCTCATATCCTTAATTGCAATTTTAATGTCTGAACAAAACATATCTGAACAAGTGTTTAACTTGGGAGACCTTAATTACGATGAGGTCTTGGATATTTTTGATCTTTTATTATTAGTGGATATGATATGATCGCAGATTTTATTAATAAAAGAAAAAGAATTGTAGTCTATTTTGTTCTTCTATTAACAATTGGTTCTGCTGGGTTTTATTTCATTGGAGGCGAGAAATGGTCGTTGATCGATAGTTTATACATGACCGTCATAACCCTATCAACAG
>CAYZJY010000016.1:0-31612 GCA_964478995.1 uncultured bacterium | reverse complement strand
TGGAATGAAAATAATTAATAATCGTGAAAATGGTATGAATGTTATTGACTCATCCATGTATGCGGAAACCTAGTTTACAATTTGATGCCAAAATGAGTTAGGATAAATATCGTTAGACCATAGCAACTAATTGTTATCATAATTGAGATCAGAAGACTAGAGTAAAAATTGATACCATGATTGATCAAGATCGGTAAGGAAATAAATAGTGCCATGGATGGCACTATCATCCAGAGGATACCATTTGAGAGGGCTTTAATCTTTTCGACGTCCTTAGTGTCAATGTAAAGCCAGATCATCGATAAAACAGAAATAAGAGGTATGGATGCGATGAGCCCGCCAATGAAGGTATTCTTTTTTGCGATCTCTGAAACGATCACGATGATGCCTGAAGAGATCAGTACTTTAATAATATTCTGTAACATTCTTATTCCAGTTATGTTATTCTATGGGAACAACTTTTTTATCTGTACTACACCATTTTTGATGCATAGATCAATTGTACGCTGGAGTTCTAATCCACTATACCAATAAGAATTGGACCATACCATGTCTCCTGAATCTTTATCGGTCATTTTCAACATAACCCCTACCTTGCTTTGGGTATATTCAACTCTATTGCCCTCTCTTACTTTGCCGGCATGTGTTGTTGTTGAGATCTGTGATTGTGATGATTGTGATTTTTCTTTTTCTTCATCCTGATCTGAGGATTGTTGTACTACAGTTTTTGTATAGCCACGATCCTCATGCCGATAAGGTACCACAATCATTTCAGAGTCTGTGAATTCAGTGATAATGCACGAGAGTTCCAATGAGAGTTCTCCACGATCAATTTCAACTTCAAATAAGTTGTCATTCAATTCATTGACAGGGTAACCATATTTTAAAAAGTTATGAGTTAGGCTATTTAATACCATCTCACCTGATCCTAGCATGTTTGAATGATCACGGATAATATTGATCTGTAATATTCCTACGCTGCTAAAATCATATTTTGATTGTACTGCGGGATCTCCTGGTCCTGACCAACATGCAAACAATAGAAATAGGAATATTGAATTTATTTTTTTAATCATTCTTGAGATAAACTTTGTATATGTATTTTGGCTTGTCTTTTAACCTTTTTATCCTTTGAATATTTTACGCATTCTTTCCACGCTTCAAGTGCGTCTTCGGGCTCATCCAGAGCTTCATGTAACAGTGCTTTCAACTGGTGTACATCTGGATTGGTAGGCTCTTCTTTTTGTGCTTTGCTTACATGCATCAAAGCATCTTCAAACATACCCGCATTTAATGCTGCAGATGCTTTTAATAGTGAATCAGAACTATCTGCATATAAAACCCCAATAAAAATAATTATGTTCAATATTCTCATGATGGTTTTTCCTCTTTGGATAATTGTACAATCGCTCTTAACACATCTCTACGACTTATTTGGCCTGCAAGTTTTTCCCCTTCAATTACTGGGAATCTCCTAAACCTTGAACTCATGAATTTATCGACTACATCAGATAGGGTATCATGTATATTAACGGTAGTGATGTTTTTTGACATGTATTCTTCTACAAGGCCTCCTAGATTATTATAGTAAGAGGATTCAAATAATGTCCTCATGCAATCTTTTTCTGAAAGAATACCAACTAGTAAGCCTTTATCATCTAGAACAGGTGCGCCTGAGATCTTATTGTTAAGGAAAGATTCCATTGCAGTCTCAATAGGCGTATCCATTTGAAAGGTTATTAGTTCTCTTGCCATGAATGTTTCTATTGTATAATTAATATTCATATCATACTCCCAAAATAGAATTAACCAAAGTTATGTCTTAGGGACTCTAAAAACAAATAACAGCATATGAATAGTTGGTTAATTATTCAAAAAGAGATGATTCATTATCTAAGAGCATTTGAGCTCTTTTTTGATAAAATAAATTATCTGTCATCACTTCTGGATGTTTTGTCAGATTGGTATTTAATACCTCATTTAAAGTTTGGTGAAATTGTTCCCTATTACCTGCTTTTTGATGATAAAATTCAGCCATCAATACCTTATTACCCAAGTATTGAGGGTTTCCCTTTATTGCTTGATCAAAATAGGAATATGCTTGAGATATATCTAAACCAGGAATGCGAGTATATAGTATTCCAAAAAATCGGTAGGGGCCACTATAATCAAAACCTGGATCTATAGCGAGTACTCGGTGCATGATTACTTCCATTAACTCTCGATTATTTAATCTTTCGATTACAGGTTGATCATTCAAATAGTTAGTAAGATTAGTTCCCCACCAATACAATCCTGGTAGAATAGATTCTGGTGCATCAGTTAATGCAGATAATAGTTTAAAAGTGCTATCACCCTTTGCCTGATCATATATAATTGCAAAATCTGGATGGCTGAGTACAGCTTTTTTACATATTTCTTTTGCATCAAAGAATAACTTAGATATTGCAATAGGGTCTTTTTCCAAAAAGTTTGCTTGGGTATATTTTATTTTTCCAAGGAGGACAGAACTTTCAAGATCATTAGGTCTATTTTTTAGGACCTTAACAATTAGATCTTCTGCTTTATTTAAGGCCTCTGGTTCTATTCGCTGATCCCAATAAGATCTTCCTTTGGAAATTAATTGTTCGTTTTCCTTAACATTTTCTTTGATCTCAATATCACTCCCTGCACAGTTCAAATGCAATTGAATTATGATAACCATTAAAATGGGAAAAGAATTTTGTTTCAAGTATGAAATCATTCTAAACATTATATTTTACGATATGAAATTAAAGGATACAGAGGACATTGGAAAAGGTCATTGAATTAAAAACAATGGAACCCACTAGTTTATTGGGAGTTGGGGATGAAAATGTGAAACTTATTGAAGAATCCATTCCTGCCAAGATCATTGCACGAGGCGAAACAATTAAGATCAGAGGCGAAGAGATAGATGTAAAGCGTGTACACGAGGTTTTGCATGAAATGATGCAAACATTAAGTTCAAAGGGAGACTTAACGGTCAGAGATGTTCAAAAACTTATTACGCTCTCAAAATCAGACCCGATTGGTGTCATAGATGGTAATTCAGCACCAGATTCTGTTATTTATTTTGGGAAAAAAGGTGCTGTTAGCCCAAAGACAGAAGGTCAACAAAGGTATTATAAAACTGTCAATAAAAATGATGTGGTCTTCAGTATTGGTCCTGCAGGGACAGGAAAGACATTCCTTGCAGTGGCTTTTGCCTTAGCTGCTTTAGATGCCCATGAGGTAGACCGTATTATTTTGTGTAGACCTGCTGTAGAAGCTGGAGAGAGTTTAGGTTTCCTCCCTGGCGATCTTCAGGATAAGGTTGATCCATACCTTGCTCCTCTCTATGATTCACTACACACCCTTTATTCAGAGGCTAGGCTAACTAAACTATTAGAAAATAAAGTTATTGAAGTCGCTCCACTAGCATATATGAGAGGTAGAACATTAGATAGCTCATACATGATATTGGATGAGGCACAAAATGCTACTGCGCTCCAAATGAAAATGTTTCTTACAAGACTTGGAGTCGGATCTAAAGCAATCATTACAGGTGATGTTACACAGATAGATCTTCAAGACCGTCTTGATTCTGGGTTATTGCAAGTGTCTGAAATTCTCAAGGATGTCGAAGGAATTGGATTTGTTGATCTAGATAAAAGAGATGTTGTTCGCCATCCATTGGTCATGAAAATTATCCAGGCCTATGATAAAGAATAATTCTAATACCAGTTTTTATATAAAAATCTTCGTTTGTTATATTTCCAATATGAAATAAAAATATTCCCTAATTTCCCGACTAGCTTATAAATGTTTTTCAATTAGAAATTATGCAGCGAAAATCAGTAATAGTTGCGGCAAAACGTACTCCTATTGGGGCATTCCAAGGACAGTTCTCTTCCTTGTCTGCTTCTGATTTGGGATCTCTCGTGATCAAACAGATATTGATTGATGCGCAAGTAAATCCAAATTTGATAGATGAGGTCATCTTGGGCAATGTTCTATCAGCAGGACAAGGGCAGGCACCAGCAAGGCAAGCCACAATTAAAAGTGGCTGTCCTAATTCTGTTGAATCTTTGACCATAAATAAAATGTGTGGTTCTGGTCTTAAGGCAGTGATGTTGGCAGATCAAGCAATAAGGTGCGGTGATGCTGATATTATTATTGCAGGTGGCATGGAAAGCATGACCAACGCACCCTATCTTTTACAACATGCAAGATCTGGGCAAAGATTGGGACACGGACAGTTAGTTGACAGTATGATTCATGATGGTTTATGGGATGCCTTTACTAACCAACATATGGGTAATTGTGCAGAAATGTTAGCAAAGGATCGAAATTATTCTCGGGAGGAACAGGATGAATATGCTATTGAATCCTACAATAGGGCAATATCCGCAAACGATAGAGAAATATTCAAGACAGAAATTGTACCTATTGAATTGAAAGACAGAAAAAATAATACGCGTGTCATAGAGCATGATGAAGAACCTCAGAGAGTCCGTTATGATAAGATACCAAATTTGAGGCCTGCATTCGAAAGTAATGGGACGATTACGGCAGCCAATGCTTCAAAATTGAATGATGGAGCAGCTGCATTGCTCATAATGAGTGAGCAAAAGGCCCAAGAATTAAAGATCGATCCCTTAGCCACGATTTTAGGGCATGCGTCAGCAGCCCATGAGCCAGAATGGTTTACAACTGCACCAGGTAAGGCTATTGCAAAATTACTTGGGAAAATGGACCTGATTCCTAATGATATTGATCTTTGGGAAATAAATGAGGCTTTTTCTGTTGTTACCATGGCTGCGATGCAAGACTTTAACATTGATCATGGTAAGGTGAATATTTATGGAGGTGCTGTTGCAATGGGACACCCAATTGGTGCTTCTGGGGCTAGAATCCTGACTACTTTGATTAATGGTCTGGAACAGAAAAAATCAACATTAGGACTTGCAACTCTCTGCATTGGGGGAGGTGAGGCGTCAGCATTGGTTATAGAAAGACATGATTGATTTTACCCTTTCACCTGAGCAAGAACTAATTAAGGAAACAGCGAAGGATTTTGCCAATACTCATTTACTGCCAGGCGTCATAGAGCGTGATGAAGACCAAAAGTTCCCCAAAGATGAGATTAAAAAAATGGGAGAACTTGGTTTTATGGGAATGATGATACCTGAAAAATGGGGTGGTTCAGGATTTGATACTGTATCATATGTGGTCGCCATTGAAGAGATAGCAGCAGTAGAACTTGCAACGTCAACCGTAATGTCTGTTAATAATTCTTTGGTATGCCAAGTCTTGTTGGACTGGGGCAATGATGCCCAAAAAAATGACTTTTTAGTACCACTTGCATCAGGCGAAAAATTAGGAGCCTATAGTTTAAGTGAACCCCAATCAGGTTCCGACGCAAGTAACATGAGAACCTTTGCAGAGAAGGACGGCAATAATTATGTGGTCAATGGTACAAAGAATTGGGTGACAAGTGGACAAAGTAGTGACCTTATTATTTTTTTCTGTCTGACGGATAAGGGTGCTGGATCCAAAGGAATTTCTGCATTTATTGTTGAAAAGGGAACCCCTGGTCTCGAGGTTGGGAAAAAGGAAAATAAGTTAGGTTTGAGAGCTTCAGATACCTGTGAACTTTATTTTGATAATTGTAAAATTTCTAAAGGAAACCTCATTGGAGATGAGGGCCAAGGTTTCTCGATCGCAATGAAGGCATTAGGTGGTGGTCGAATAGGGATTGCTGCGCAATCGATAGGTTTGGCACGCTCTGCGCTAGAAAAGGCATTGAATTATTCCAAGGAAAGAAAACAATTTGGCAAACCAATTGGTAACTTTGGAGCAATCCAAAATAAACTTGCCGACATGGCAACGAATATTGATGCAGCACGACTATTGGTCTGGAAGGCCTCAGTGTTAAAGGATCAAGGAAAAGATTATACCAAGGAAAGTTCAATGGCAAAATTACTTGCTTCCACTACAGCCATGTCCGCTGCATCTGAATGTGTACAGATCCATGGGGGCTATGGTTACATGCAAGAATATGGTGTCGAAAGATTAATGCGTGATGCAAAAATAACTGAGATATATGAGGGTACATCTGAGATACAACGTTTGGTTATTGGTAGAGAATTATTAAAATGAGTTTAACTAAAGCAAATATTGAATGGGAAACACTAGGATTTGATGCTGTAGAGACTCGCAGCATGTTCATCGCAAAATGTTCAATAGATGAGAAATGGTCTGGTGGGTCGCTAATACCATATGGAAATATTGAGCTTTCTCCTGCTGCAGGTGTTTTGAACTATGGGCAAGGGGTCTTTGAAGGAACAAAGGCATACCATACCTCCAAAGATAATATTGTATTATTTAGAATAGATCGTAATGCCAGTAGAATGGCATGGTCTACAAAACGACTTTGTATTCCACAGATGGATACTGAATTTTTCAAGAATGCAGTCGTGACAACTGTAAAAGATAATCTAGATTATGTACCACCATATGGCAAGGGCAGCATGTATATCAGACCAATTGTATGGGGTACCGCACCAGCATTGGGTGTGAGAGCGGTCTCTGAATATACTTTCATGGTCTTTTTATCACCTGTTGGTTCATATTTTAAGGGAGGGGTCAAGCCTCTGAACTTAAAGATCGAAACAGAGTACCATCGCGCTGCGCCTAGAGGGATTGGCAATGCTAAGGCAATTGGAAATTATTCAGCATCTCTGTACCCACTGACCATGGCAAAAAAACAAGGCTTTGATGAAGTTATTTATTTAGATGCCGTAGATGGAGAGAGGATAGAGGAACTTGGATCAGCAAATATATTCATATGTAAAGATGGCAGTATCAAAACGCCAAAATTGAGTGGCTCCATATTGGATGGCGTGACAAGAGACTCAGTATGTAGAATAGCGTCAGACCTTTTAGGCATTGAGATAGAGCAGACCGATGTATACCTAAAGGATCTGCTGGAGGCTGATGAGGTTTTTTGTACAGGGACTGCTGTAATAGTTACGCCTGTTGGCAGGATCACATACATGGATCAAGTTTATGAATTTTCTGGTGGAGGAATTGGTCCAATTGCAAATAAATGCAAGCAAACTTTGACAGCACTCCAACGGGAAGAGATAGATGATCCTTTTGGTTGGCTTCATCTTGTGAGCAGGTGAGATGAAGAGGTTGACATGATATCTGTTTTTGAGAGCATGGATAATAGAGGACATGAGGAAGTTGTCTTTTGTCATGATAAAGAAACTGGTCTAAAAGCCATCATTGCAGTACATAACACAAATATTGGACCTGCTCTAGGAGGCTGCAGGATGTGGAATTATGATTCAGAGACAGATGCCTTAAAGGATGTATTGAGATTATCTAGAGGCATGAGTTATAAGGCTGCAATCGCAGGCTTGAATCTCGGTGGTGGAAAGGCCGTCATCATTGGTGATTCAAAAAAGGATAAGAATGAAATATTGTTTCGTTCATTTGGCAGATTTGTACAAGGCCTCGCAGGTAGGTATATAACAGCGGAAGATGTTGGTACCAGCGTTAAGGATATGGAGTGGGTCAGAATGGAGACAAGGTATGTAACTGGAATTTCTCGTGCCCTAGGTGGTAGTGGTGACCCCTCGCCAGTGACCGCATTGGGTACCTGCTCTGGTATCAAGGCAACGGTTAAAAAACAACTAGGAAAAGATTCGTTACATGACCTTAAGGTTGGAGTCCAGGGTCTTGGGCATGTTGGGTATCATTTATGCAGATACTTATACAGAGAAGGCGCAAGTTTATATGTTACAGATATTCATGAGGAAAACACAAAGCGTGTAGTAGATGAATTTGGTGCAAACGTGATAAGTCTGGATGACATATATGAAGCAGATATTGATATTTATGCTCCCTGTGCACTAGGAGCAACATTGAATGATGATACTATCCCAAAACTCAAATGCTCGATTGTTGCTGGCGCGGCTAACAACCAATTGAAAAAAGAAGATGTCCATGCGCAGATGTTAAAGGACAGAGGCATTCTTTATGCTCCTGATTATGCGATCAATGCAGGGGGACTTATTAATGTTGCCAATGAGATAGAAGGCTACAATCGAGAACGCGCATTTACACAGGCTGAGGAAGGTATCTATGATACTCTGATGGCAATATATCACAAGTCTGAAGAGGATAATGTTACAACCCACATGGCTGCATCAAAGGTCGCCAAAAAGAGAATAGCAGATGTCTCTAAACTGAAAGATGTCTATCTACCAAAGAAGAATGTCATGGGCAAACGAGATAATGTCTAAACTTCATCCAAGGAGAAATGCAAGGGAAGGAGTGCTAGAGGCTTTGTTTGCTCAACAATTCTCTGAGGAAAAACCAGAAATGGTCCTTGATCGAATTCTAGAATCAAACCCAGATCGGAGGAATAATTCTGAATTCATTCAATTGCTTTTTTTTTGTGTTATGAAAAATGTCAATTGGGCTGATGAGTTAATTCGATCGCATTTACAAAATTGGGAATTCGATCGTGTGGCTCAAGTTGATCGTCTGTTGCTTAGAATGGGCATATGTGAAATATTTTTCATCGATGAGATTCCTCCAAAGGTGTCCATAAGTGAGATGGTAGAAATATCAAAGGTCTATAGTACGGATGAGAGTCCAAATTTCATTAATGGTATTCTCGATGCTGTATATAAAGATTACCAAAAAAAGGAAATGAATTAGATAGCATTATGGTACTAGCAAAATTATTTGGTACAAAATCAGATCGAGAGGTAAAAAAACTTACTCCAACGATTAATCAAATAAATCAATTATATGAGTCATTGTCTTCAAAGACGGATGATGATCTAGTAAAGAGGACCTCAGAATTAAAAGAATTTGTAATGAACGCTCGTAGGGAAAAAGCGGATTCGTTGCCAGAGGCCATGGATAAGCAACAACGCAGTGCGGAAGTGTTGAAGGCGGAGCAAGGTGCCCTAGGATTGATAATGGAAGAAGCATTTGCCATGGTAAAGGAGACCAGCCGCAGGATGTGTGGTTCATCTTGGCGTGTATCTGGTCAAGAGATAACCTGGGAAATGATCCCCTATGATGTGCAACTATTAGGTGCAATAACCTTGCACAATGGAAAGGTCGCTGAAATGAAGACCGGTGAGGGTAAGACATTGGTCGCAACGATGCCCATATATCTTAATGCACTCACAGGAAGAGGGGTTCATGTGATCACCGTCAATGATTACCTTGCTCAAAGAGATGCAGAATGGATGGGCGAGGTATACAAACGGTTAGGCCTAAGTGTTGGATTCATCCTTAATTCAATGGATAATTTTCAACGTCGGGAAATGTATGAACGTGACATAACCTATGGTACAAATAATGAATTCGGATTTGATTATCTTAGGGATAACATGGCATTGCAAAAGGATGAAAAGGTTCAGAGAGGACATGCATTTGCGGTAGTAGATGAAGTTGATAGTGTGCTCATCGATGAGGCTCGTACTCCACTTATTATTTCTGGTGCAGTTGATGCGCCTGTTGATGAGACCTTTACTACACTGAAGCCTGGTGTTCAAGAATTAGTAAAAAGGCAATCATCGCTTGTATCAGACCTAGTACGTGAAGCCAAGAAATTTCTTGATGATGATGATGAGGATAATGCTGGGCTAAAATTATTACAGGCACAACGTGGAATGCCTAAGAATCGAAGAGTGATGAAGATCTTTCAAGAACCTGGAATGCTAAAGTTATCCCAAGACATCGAATCTATTTATACCCGAGATAAGAAAATGCATGAAGTAGATGATGATCTCTACTTTGCTGTGGATGAGAAAAGCCATGTCATGGATATTACTGAAAAAGGTAGAACACTCCTTTCTCCGGATGACCCAGATACTTTTATAATTCCAGACCTGGGAGAATTATTATTGGAAATAGATGAGCGTGATGACCTCAATTCTGTTGAAAAAGAGCAGGAAAAGGAAAAGGCCCATCAACTACATGCCGAACGAAGCGGAACGATTCATAACTTCAATCAACTTCTTAGAGCCTATACATTGTATGAAAAAGATGTGGAATATGTTTTGCAGGATGGCAAGGTCATGATCGTAGATGAATTTACGGGACGTGTTCTTCCAGGAAGACGATATTCAGATGGATTACATCAGGCCCTTGAAGCCAAAGAAAATGTTCGAATAGAAAGAGAAACTCAGACGCTTGCAACCATTACGATTCAGAACTATTTCCGTCTCTATGACAAACTATCAGGCATGACGGGTACTGCGGAGACCGAGGCAGAGGAATTAGGCTCAATATATGGTCTGGACGTCACAGTAATACCAACACATAGGCCTATCTCAAGAGATGACAGAGATGATCTTGTATACAAGACCAAAAGGGAGAAATATAACGCTGCGATTGATGAGATAACTGAATGCCACCATAATGGGCAGCCTACGCTGGTAGGTACAATATCTGTAGAAGTATCTGAACTTCTTTCGCGAATGTTAAAGAGAAAGAATATTCCTCATAATGTACTCAATGCAAAGCAGCATAAGAGTGAGGCAGAGGTGGTCGCTCGTGCTGGGCAGAATGGTGCAGTTACCATTGCTACAAATATGGCAGGGAGAGGAACAGACATCAAACTTGGAGATGGCATCAAAGAGCTTGGAGGCCTCCATATCATTGGAACAGAGAGACATGAGTCTAGGCGCATTGATCTACAGTTACGTGGTCGTAGCGGACGCCAGGGTGATAGTGGGTCTTCAAGGTTTTATTTATCTCTAGAAGATGATCTAATGCGGCTATTTAGTTCTGATAAGGTGGCAGCGATCATGGATCGCATGGGTATTGAAGAAGGCGAGGTCATCTCAGCTAAAATGGTGACCAGAGCAATATCCAATGCTCAGAAAAAGGTAGAGGTCCGCAACTTTGGTATTAGGAAACATTTACTAGAGTATGATGATGTCATGAATCAACAGCGACAAGTCGTCTATGACATAAGGAATCAAGCGCTTGCAGGAGAGAACATGCAAGAGACAGTCTTTCACATACTGGATGATTTCATACTTGATGAGATCGAATTACAATCAGATGAAGGCAATGTGGAGTACTGGGATTGGGATCATTTGAAACAAAGGTTCGCGTCTCACATAATGGTAGATGCTTCACTAGAAAAGATCCAGGGTGTCATCGGCAATAGTGACCCAACTGGCGAAGAGGTAGGAGATTGGGTTTTAGAACAAGCAAAGAGTGTATATAAGGCACGTGAATCTCTTGTACCCGAAGATGTTATCCGAGAGTTTGAACGATTTGTCGTATTAAGGACCATTGATGAAAAATGGAAGGATCATCTATATGCCATGGATCAATTACGAGAGGGCATTAATCTTAGAGCATATGGACAGAAAAATCCATTATTAGAGTATAAATCAGAAGGGTTCAAGATGTTTCAAGAAATGATGACAGACATGAATTCTGTTACAATTCAGCGTTTGTTCCGGACTCAAATACAGGGTATGGATCAACATCAATCCCAATCAAATCAATCCGTAAGGAATGTACAGACATCTCATCAGGAAACTACTGGCATGGGATTTCAAGGACAGCCTCAATCTGAACAGGGTAACCGCCCACAGCAAGTCCGTACGCCAATAAAGACTGAACAAAAAGTAGGTAGAAATGCAAAGATCATGGTTCGAGGGCCAAATGGAGATGAGATTGAAATAAAAAATAAAAAATTGCAGAGTTATCTCAACAAAGGATATACACAGGTTTAACATGAAATCAAATGATCATTTCCAAACTAGGGCCATCCACATTGGTAATAAACCAGACAAAGAGACTGGAGCAGTTGCACCGCCGATTCATCTTACTTCAACCTTTGAACAGGAAGCAGTTGGGATGGACAAGGGTTTTGATTATTCCCGCGGTGGCAATCCTACTCGCCAACGATTAGAAGAAAATCTTGCGACACTTGAAAATGGCAAGCATGGCCTCGCTTTTGCTAGTGGAATGGCTGCCACTACAACACTTTTTCAAACCCTGTCAGCAGGCGATCATGTGATCATAGGACGTAATGTCTATGGAGGAACTTATAGGATGTCGGTCAAGGTTCTTTCTAACCACGGGATTGAATTTGAGTTTGTGGACACTCGGTCAATGGAACTCATTGAGACAGCCATTAGACCAGAGACAAGATTGATATTCGTTGAATCACCCACAAATCCATTACTTGAATTGTGTGACATAGCAAGGACAGCTGAAATTTGCAAAGAGCATGATATCCTTCTGGCTGTAGATAATACATTCATGAGTCCCTATGGTCAAAATCCTCTTTCCCTAGGCGCTGATGTTGTCATGCATAGCGCAACAAAGTTCATTGGTGGCCATAGCGACCTATTGGCTGGGGCATTGGTCACAAGCAACTCAACGCTGGCTGAAAAATTATATTTTGTGCAGAAGTCGGGTGGTGCGGTTCCGAGTCCTTTTGATTGTTGGTTGATGTTGCGAAGCACAAAGACAATGGCCTTGAGAGTTCAAAGGCAATCAGATAATGCAATGGAAATAGCCACAAAACTTGAAAGATCTGGTATTGCTGAATCGGTGATCTATCCTGGCCTTGGAAGCCATCCACAGCATGACCTTGCCTCAAAACAACAGGCAAATCCTGATGGTCAACCTATTTTTGGTTCCATGTTATCTTTGAAATGCGGGAATATCAAAAGACGCGATGTGTTTTTATCTAGATTAAGATTATTCTCTCTTGCAGAAAGTTTGGGTGGAGTTGAGAGTTTGGTGTGTGTGCCATATGACATGACCCATGTTGCTGTTCCAAAAGAAATAAAAGAAGCAATGGGCTTGACCCAGGACCTTGTCCGTTTATCGATTGGCATTGAGCATGTAGAAGATCTATATGAGGATATCGTAACGGCGCTTAAAGAATAATTTATGAGTGAATTATCGGTAGAAAATCGTTATTTTAAGTAAATACAATTGGCACCATAAGCATTGTAGAAGAGATTTATAGTTTTACTAATTATTTTAATATATCATGTTTGATATTGCCGGAGGAAAAAAAATGGCGTTTATGAGAAAATATTTTTCTCTTTTGATCATGTTCATAATTGCTACCAGCATAGCATTTTCTAATGTGACCGTTTCAATAGGAGATGTTCAGGTAGGTGGCTATACCGAAGATATTGTAGTGCCAGTAACATTGACCAACCCGGATAATGCAGTTGGTGGATTCCAATTTGACCTTATTGCACTACCCACTGTTATTACTTTATCGGGGACAAGTCCCCTGGACGAGGACAATTTTAGTGCAGATTATAATAATTTTGATGACGGTTCAGGTAGGATTGTCTTTTACAGTAATGGAGGAGATGAGATCTCTGCTGGTGGAGATGAAGTTGTCTTGAACTTGCATTATGATGGTTCAGACATATTATCTGCTGTAATTGACCTTGAGGCCTTTGATCTCACAGTGAGTGATGGGGATGGTAACTTGATAGATGGTGACCTGGTCAATGGTTCAATTACCATAGGGGACGTTATTATTTTAAGTGCCTCAACGGATACTGGAGATGTCTCAGAGCAAGTATATCTTGATATTGGTCTTGAGAATTCAGGCCAAGTAGGAGGGCTACAGTTTGATATATCAGATACACCAAATTATCTAGATGTGACCGGTTTTACCACAACAGATCGATCCAATGGTTTTACCATTGATTTCAATGAACTGGATAATGGTGACACAAGAGTGATCATGTATAGTGCTGATAATCAAAATATTGAAACCGGTTCAGGTCCCATTGCGAACATGGAGATGGTTGTCCATGAAAATGCGTATAACTCCAATGTAGGTGTTAATTTTTCAAATGTCACGGTTACAGATGGCATTGGAGGTACCTATTGGGTTGCAGGAGCAGACTCGGGTACTGTAACTGTAAGTCCTGGTTATATTGAAGAGCCGCATAACCTACAGGCTCAGGATGGAATGGATGCGCAGGTTCTTTTGAGTTGGGACCCTCCATATGGGCCAATACCAGAGGACTTTACTGAAGATTTTGAAGAGGGTGTCGTACCTGAGAATTGGACGTTGACCACAAATTCTGCGCAGGGTTGGTTTATTACTCAAGATGGATCCAGTGCATTCTGGACCATTCCATCACATACATGGTATATGTGTTCCAATGATGACATGGCAGATGATGATGGTTCCATGGACTACATGGTCGCACCATCATTGAATGTCAGTGGGGCTGAGACCATTACGCTTAATTTTGCTTCGTACTTTGATGGGGCCTATAGCCAAACAGCGCACATAGCAGTGAGCACGGATGGTACAAACTTTACAGAGGTCTACTCATTAGACCCTGTATCTGAGTGGGTGACCGAGACAGTTGATCTATCGGAGCACGCAGGTGTGCCAAACCTTTACATTGCCTTTCATTCAAATGATAATGGTTTCTGGGCCTCAGGATGGGCTGTGGATGACGTGTTCGTTACTTTTGCTGCAAGAGAAATTGGACGTAATGTTCACTATGAATTGACCGAACTGGGAGAGTGGGCATTGTCTGCACCAAAAGAAGAGGTCATGGATCAATTCCCTGGTGGAATACCACATGAGTTAAAAGTGGACATGGAAAACCCCATCCATAATGACATAAGGCCAGTAGAATTGGATGCCTTCAAAATATATCGATCACTTAGCAGTACATCTGATTTTGAGGAGATCGCTGAGGTTGGTGGTGATGTTACAACATATCTTGATGAGGATGTTGTTAACAGTACTACATATTATTATCACGTTACGGCCATATATCCAGATGGATCAGAGTCAGGACCAACATCGACGATATCCGCAACACCTGTTGAATGGGTTGAACTTTGGTTTGATGATGGTGCATCTTTATCAGGACAGATGGATACTCTTGATTTTTACATAAATAATGAATCGAATCTTGGGTTGTTCTATTTTGAGATCATGGACTATCCAGATATCATAAATAGTTTGAATATCATACCAACAGATAGAACATCAGATTGGGCGTTAGAGATAGCGGACCAGGGGGATGGAACGATCGCGATCACGGGTATTAGCGTTGGTACGGTCCTAGGGCCTGGAGATGGCCCGGTCTGCCGTGCTGTTCTTTATCCAACTGCAGAGGAAGAGGTAACCGTCAATCTCTCTTATACCTCTGGTACATCCATACAGGATGTTGGCTATGTTGACCTGAATTGGACAGCCGAAGGTGGTACATATGATGTTGGAATTGAAACACAATATTTAAACCTGTATGGTGGCTATGGCAATAGTGGTTCACAAACCACAGGTTCAGTATTTCTAGAGAATACTCAGCCTGTCTATGCAATTCAATTTGACATCCTTGCAGATCCACCGTTCATTAATGGTTTTGATCTCTCGTTCAATGAGATACTGGATCTTGAAGGTTGGTCAGTCTCTGGCACAGACCTTGGCATAGGCTATAGGGTCACGGCCTATGATAACTCACAGTCTAATCCAATAGAACCTGGCGTAGGTCATTTGGTTGACATTGAATATGACATACTTACAGGCATCCCTGATGCAACAATAATCGACATAACTGTCAGCGAGGCGGTACTTGCAGATGTAAATAATCTTCCAATGGTCACGGTTGGAACTCCTCATACATTCTACGTTGGTCAGCCTCCTGTAGGTTGTACTATCGAGAACGTATCTGGCCAAATGGCGCCTGGTGGAATTGGTACCTTTGAGATACACGTGGAAAATACGGAGACCGTGAACATATTGGAATTTGAGATCCTTGACATGCCTGACTACATGACCGTCACTAACATTACGCCGGTAGGGAGGTTTGAAGATGGTACAGTAGATGGAATATCTGGAGAGACCGAATTAGGTTCATTTTATTTTCTAGGTTATGATTTCGTGACATCGATTGAGCCAGACAGTGGTGCCATATTGGAAATTGAGGTAGAATTCAACAACACTCTTACAAACCCCTCTGTTGTGTTCATGATCACTGAGGTCTCAGCGGGTGATGCAAATGCTAATCCATTGGTGGTTGTTGCGGATAACTTTGGTCAGTTTAGTGGTGACATGGTTGGAATCGATCTCAATGATGGCATGCCTGCAAGGTTTGCACTGCACGCAAATTATCCAAATCCATTTAATCCAGCCACGGTCATATCATATGATATACCCATGAGTTCTAATGTCTCACTAAACATATATGACATGCGTGGAAGAATGGTCAAGAATCTGGTCCGCCAGAATCAAGATCCAGGACGCTATTTGGTCAAATGGCATGGCAATGATCATTCTGGAAATAATGTAAGTGCAGGTGTTTATATCTATAGATTAAATGCAGGGAACAAGGTCTTTAGTCAAAAAATGATCTTGATGAAATAATTCATGATCAATGCAAGAGGCATTGAGCCTCTGTCATGATTTGATTTATGCCGCGGTGGTGGAATTGGTAGACACGCCAGATTTAGGATCTGGTGCACTTTGTGCGTGAAGGTTCGAGCCCTTTCCGCGGTACACTATTCAAGCCTTATTCCTTGAGGAGAAATGAGGCTTTTTTTAAAAAGATCAATTATTGAATTTTATCCAAAAATAAATAGTTGATATAGATTATAAGCCACGATCAAGATACCAATAATGATAATGATCTTTGATATTGGACGAATTAATTGATCTAACCTCTTACCCACTTTTTGTACCATCCTCTAATTGTTCAATTAACTTCAATGATGTCCATTTGTCAAATAGGTCGTTTAGGGTTTCAACATACTCCTCATAGATCCGGTGATTGATCTTTTTCTTATTGTTGTGATCTCCTTTTCTGTTGAGAGGTAATTGGCCAATTAGATCCAACATTGTTTCTGCAGATTCTTTCTCTTTGATTATCCAAGATATGGGTTCTGTAGGATCTGCTCTATAGGAAGTTGCTTCACCATTACTCATGACCTTCTCAATAGGTACTCCATCCTTAATGGCATTTTTTATCGCTATTTGAATGGATTTTTCCCTCAGTTTTAAAATTTTTGCAAGTCCTTCCAATGTTATCGCATTAGGATAATTTTGGTAAAGTTTATCCAGTACCTTTGATGATAGGTTATTAATGCCTCTTCTGGCAATAATTTTAGGATCTGATTTAATATTTTTCATAGCATTGTTTCTCGTTTAAATTTGCGCCCGAATTTTTAATTAATTAGTACGCCACTACCACTCAATTAGCTATTTTTGGCTCTTGAGAATAAATTTAAAGGATATTTGGTTGAAAAAAATAGTTTTAACATTTTTTTGTTTATCATTCTTAGGAAATAAACTAATTGCCCAGGAAAGCGCTAATCCTGAAAATTATTCTGTTTTGGATTCCTTGAGATCCATTAGGGCCAAGGCACCTGAAAGGGCAATTAGATATGCACGTGGCATATTGGATGATCTTGGCTTGGAAGATAGAGACCTGGAATCAAGGGTAACGCATATCTTAGGCGAGATCTATCTTGAACTTGGTCTGCCTTCTCTGGCATTAACAAATTTCATAGATGCAAAACAAAAAAGTCTCGCGAAACTCAATCCTTGGAACGAGATCAGCGTAGGTAATGTCTACAGACACCAGGGAAAATGGCTAGAGGCCAAGAAAAAATATTTTCAAGCCCTTGATATTTTCAATAGGAGGAACCAAGAATTATTAAATAACCTAAATGGAAAGGCAGTTGCATTGAACTGCCTTGGTAATGTGGAATTCAATCTAAAAAACTACGATGATGCTCTCATGTATTATAAAGAGGCATTGAATGTCAGACGAGGTTCTGCTAGATATAAGGTCTTTCAGCGGTCTCTCACGGGGTCTAGTGCAACCTTCCCTGGTATTGGAATGTCAGTTGCCTATCAGCATGGAAGACTAGCGCGATTATATGCTGAGTGGGGTCTTAATGAAATGTCATTGGAGCAGCTCCAGGCCTCGGATTCTCTATTGAGTCATGTTCCCTCAACTGTGAGTCAGGCCACTATCACAAAAAAGAGTATTTATTTGGGTAATAATCATTCACTCAGGATGAAAATATATGCTGATCAAAAGAATTTTGATGGTGCATACTCTGAATCAAGATCTGCCATGAGGTTGCTACATGGAACTCCATTGCATCTGGCAAAACATTATCTAAGTCGATCCAAGATCCAAAGCGAGCAGGATAGCCTCTATAGTGCTCTTGAATCAATAGATAAAGCTCTTGGGATATGTGAGTTAAATGGTCTATCGGTGCTAGAGATAGATCTCTTAGATCGAAAGATAGAATTATTGGAATCAAATAAACTGGAAAAGAGTGCCTTAGGGACTGCCTCCATCTTATTTGAAAAGAAGGCCACCCTGTCTGCTGATCGGATGGATATGCTATTGGAGAGTCTTAACTACAAGGCTGAACTAGATATTAATCAAAGAGCATTAAGGGAAGCAAGGTCAAGAGAATTGTTGATCCTCGTCATGGTTGGTTTTTTAATGATCATACTGGGTATGGTTATAATCAATTATAAAAACAGAAAAAAAGCAACAACAAAGGATGCATTGATACATAAGCAAGAGAGACTACTAGCAGAGAATGAATTGCGGACCAAGGAGACCGAACTGATCAAAATGTCTGCAAATATCGTAACTAAGAATGACCTTTTGAGTTCAATTGATAAAGATCTGGAATATCATATCTCTCTGATCGAGAATAAAGCAGATCGAAAAGTGATGGATCCTCTTAGAAAAAGAATTCAAGGAAAGATAGATGATTCTGCTGATTGGGATCAATTTCAATTACAGTTTTCATTGGCTTATCCTAATTTTGTTGAAGATCTAAGTATGCAATACACGGGTCTGCGTACTGCGGACATCAAATTATGTTGTTATTTAAAAATGAGCATGAATACAAAGGAGATCGCTAGAGTGACGGGATTGTCTGTACGTGCCATAGAAAATAAGCGATATAGATTAAGAAAAAAGTTGAGTTTGGATACTGAAATAAGTTTGGATAGTTTTATTCATTCTTTCAATGTTTTATAGAGAATTGTATGAGTAGTTTTGGAGTACTAAAAAGAATGTTATATTTGCCTAATTTGAAGTCTGAATAAGGAGTCTTTCTTTAGAATTATGAAATACTATCAATTAATAATACCGATCTCCCTATTGTTGATGTTTGGTGGATGCGAGGATGTTGAACTTGCAGGTCCTGGAAATAACCAGAATCTAAACCCACAACCACCCGTAGGTGGGATCGAATGGGCCGAGGGATATGGCCCTGTCGAGGATGGTGGTCCCGGTCAGTTAGAGGAAAATTCGGCCGCAGGACTGACCATTGGCACCCTGAATGCAACAGACCCTAATCCTGATGATGAGTTTACCTACTCGATCAGTAGCCAAACGATGGACAATACGGCAATAAACTACTTTGTACTCAACTCCAATTCTGGGGTAACAAATCTTGAACTGTCAAATGGCAGCATTAATTATGAGGCACTTACCGGATCGAAGCAGGTTGATGTGACGATCCTTGTGAGTGATGACAGTCCTGAGCCCCAGACAGGTAACTTTACTGTTACGATCAAGATCATCAATGTAAATGAGACCCCGTACTTCACAAATCTCAATCAAATACCAAGATATGCAGACGAGTATGTTGATTATGATAGTCCAAGGATAGAATGGACTGACACGGATGAGGGACAGAACCCTGCATTTTCCACATCAAACCTACCTAGTTGGCTTGCGATTGACTCTGAGGGGAACATAGGTTCTTCAGCCCCACCAGAGAGCAATGATGTGGGAAACCATGAATTCTTATTGAACATCACGGATGGTGAGATCGATGTCCAGGAAGAGATCAACATAGAGGTTCGGGAAAATTTGGCACCAGAATTCACAAACACGGGATTAATTCCAAGTTCCATAAGGGTTGGTTGTTATGATGACAATGACGCCATAATCGATCTCAATTGGCGCGATCTAAATAATAATGCTCCTCAGTTCAATGGAGAAGATGTCGTTACCTTTACTCATGAGGGAACAGAGTCTGCTGAATGGTTGAGTTTTGATAATGACGACAATGGTAAACTTTTTTGTGTTAGGGCTCCTGAGAATGGAGATGCAGGAGTGACATCCATCTCCATGACCCTTCAGGATGACAGGCCTATTAGGCCATTGATGGTAGAATACGATTTTGATCTGGAACTCTTAGCCAATGATGCTCCTGAGTTCAATAATCTTGTGAATTTCCCTGAGACCATGTCCCCAGGAGACACGCTTGAATTTGACGTGGAGTGGCAAGATGCCAACTTTGATGATATTAACTTCAGTGTGACGGAGAATTGGGATTGGTTCTCATGGGACAACGCTGGGAACATTACGGCAACACCAGATTCTGTGCACATGGGTAGTTATAACATCCCATTCAATATCAGCGATGGATGTTATATCACTGCTGCAACACGAACGCTTACAATAGAATAATTACAAATAAATAAAGGAAATTAAAATGAAACTCAGATCAGACATGAATGCCAGAACTGCAATGGTCTATGGGGGCGCTGCCTTCTTGCTTATGATAGTTGGATTTAGATCCATAATTGCAACTTTAGACCCCGATCATGTTGGTGTAATGACATATCTGTCCATTGGTGCTATCATTCTTGAGTTCTTTCTACTGTTACTCTACGCACAGAGCATATATAACCTAGGCCCTGATGATGGTGGGTCTAGTCCATCTTCAGGTGGAGTTGCTGACATGGATAGCAAAGAGATCTCAGAATTGACCAAGGCGGTTGTAAAGGTCGCGCAAATGGGTGAGGGATTAGCAAATTTTGCCAAGGGCAAGGTCCAAGAAGAGATCAGAAAAGAAGTAAATGAGATTCTTTCAAAAGCCATCAAGAAATAGGTTCAGATCATGAAAAAAGTAGAAGTTTACTTCTTAATAAATCTTGGAGCGATCCTGAGTCTATTTGCCATTGAAGGTGAACTGGCGGTCTACATGAGAAGGCAGGATGACATCCTGAAGAATGTAGCACAGGATAAACTCCAGACCCTTGTCGAGATCAATAATGTTGAATCTAATTATGATGACCCAGATCATTACCGTCTTTTCTTTGATGTTGAGGGCCAATATGAGAAAGGTTCGATCGAATTCACACCCAGTTTCACTACCTCGATCATTGAGGTCGAGGGTGAAGAGGTAAAGGTAGATGAAGTCTATGACTGGGAGTTGGATTCTGTTATCGTAGAACCTTACGATGACGAGGGTAACCAGAATCGTTATGTCGCGAAGGTCGACCTTGGATCCGTGGATGAGTCCTATCTTAATCAGCCTTACAATGTTGATCTTGGTATCAAGTTCATTCCAGACATCGATACCGTAACCTATGATAAATGGTCGACTGCATTCGGAGATTACAAGATCACGGATAAGTTACTGAAGATCATCAATGGTGAGGTCTCGCGTGAAGGTAGTTTTTCCATAAATCGTCAGTTTGATACTCCCATTACCCTCATATACATGGATGGACAGCAGGCTGAGTTCTTTGTCCTGTTCGATAAGGAGAAGTACACTGTTTTGAGAGGCTTAAACTGGGAGATCCCCTTTAGCGTAGGTGGAGTGAACTCAGATGCTGATTTCACCATGGAATTAGCAGGTGGAAAAGACCTTGTCAATGAGATGGTCTCAGGCCTACCACGTGCCTACATCACAGGAAAGGGTAACAGTAGTGGTACGGTGGAAGTAGTTGGTTTTAGGAAAAGAGATAAAAAATCAAGCATTACATCTGCCAAGATCGTTGTTGTCGATCCGCAGTATAGTTCACCATCAGAGGACAAGGAGATCTTCATAGGAGAGGACTACGTGTTTGACAGTAGGGTCAAGGATGTGGACAGAGATAGGATCTCTGTCAAGATATCTGGCTCCGCAGTAAATACGAAGACCTATAATTCCTATCAGGCTAAGTTAAAACCAAAGAGCAGGGGGAAGGTAATGTTTGAGACCTTTGTGGATGGTAATTCGGTTAAGGGGCTCATGCATGAGGTGAAAGTAAGAAAGGTTCCTCCACCCAAAATGGAGTTCAAGAGAATGGGGAAAGGCACAAACAACATGTTGCTTACTGTGACCACCTTTGGCAATAAGAATGGGAAGAAGGCAGTTGTTCCTCTATCTGGTATATACGGTAAACTCGAAGAGGAGCAGCCTGAAAAGAGGATCGGAAACCGAAGGGTCGTAAAATACAGTTTTGAGATGGATGAGCCACAGTTTGGTGAGACGACCGAGATAAGGATCAAAGTTGTTGATAAATATAAAAAAGAAACCGTTTCAGATAATGAGTTTGAATATTATGATTAAAATGACCAAAAAAGTTATTCTAGGGTCACTTCTCATGGTCTTTGTCCATGGGCAGGAATCCATTTTCTGGGAGATCGCAGACCCTATTGTCAATAGCGAGTTCATTGAGGCCTACATAAATAGGTTGATAGAGGTAGACAAGTTTGAAGAGAATAGCATTCAAGCCTCCTTCTCGATCATTGTTCAGATGGATGTTCAAGACAGCAAGATCGAATTGAAAAAACTAAAGGCAAAAGACTATCAGATGGGGCAGTACATCTCTTTTGACATGGACGAGGTTGAGAGGATGGATCTGATGCAATTGAATACGGTCATGTCCAGAGAATATAAGTGGAAGGATGTCAGTCGAAGGGACCTTTCAGAACTTGAGCAATTTAGTACTGTTGACAATGTATTCAAGGAACGCAGTTTCAAGGATGCCAGAGATGCTTTTTGGTGGTCAAACTCTCAGATCAGTGCAAGCACGGCCATGAAAATCTTCATTCGTCAAAAAAGTGGTAGTTTGGCATTTAGGCTTGAACAGGGATTCCAAGATCTTGGCCTATCTAGGCAACTTACAGAAAATCTCATGATCGGACTTTCAAATGACATAGTTAGTTCCTATCTGATCGTGCCTGGAAATACGATGTCAGTATCAAATGGTATCGGTCATCCGTTGGAGGGGAACCTTGGATTTGGTTTCAAGTTTGATACCCATAAACTGGGTGGGCAGGTCAATTACATGGATGTGGACGGACAAAAGTATACTGCGGCAGACATGTTCAGTCGCAAGCATCTGGTTCTGCCTTCCAGTAGCGGCATATTATATTGGAGTAATACATTTCAGATCAATAGAAAAGTTGATTCGAATTATGGAACAAAGATAAAGGATCAAAAGAAGCAAAAGGCCAAGGCAGAAAAGTTGATCGCCAAAAGCAGGACTTGGGCTGTGGATGGTGTTAACTATGATGGGCTTTTTCTTGGCCTTGATGAGAACAATCTTGTAACGATTCAGGTTGAGAAAGACGAAAAGGCACACAAACAAGCTGATAAGGGAAGAGAGTGGACCACCACCTCTGGCAGTACGGTCAAAGCCTCTTTAAAGAAGCGTGACAAGAAAAAGGTAACACTCAATCGCGATAAGGACAATTTTACAATGGTCCTCAAGATCAAGGATCTCAGTGAGGAAGATAGGGCATTTGTGGCAAGATTGAAATGGGACGGCGAAAAGTCAATGACGGCCTCTCTGGAATCATTTTCTTCTGAAGATCAGCAGATGATAAGATCTGCGACCGGCATTGTCAAAGCACGAAGTGGAAGGGGTAGAGAACTCAAGGTCTCACGACCTTATGGATCCATGCGCCTAAAGGCAGGGCTGGCCTTTACACAATTTCTTCATGGGAATGTGAATCTAGATAATCAGATCTCTGTCACCGATCGGGTCACGGGATCAGATGCAATTGGTGTATATGCAAAAGTGGAAGGTGTCACAGATGACAAGAGATCAAAGGGCTATGTCCAGATCAATGCATCAGGCAGTGGTTTTAAGGCTTTTAGTTTCGGACTTGAACATAACATCTATAGAATGGTCAATATTGGGATGGACTGCATGCTTTATCCCGATAACTCCTTCATCAAATTTCAAGATGATAGAAATGATCCAAATAGCAAATGGGAATGGTATCCAGGTTCAAGGCCTGATGAAACAGGCGAGGGGGGTGGCTCTTTGTTGATATCTCCATACATATCAGTAAATTTTTAGCACAGGTCAATCATGAACATATCAACCAAACTAATAGTTCTTTTTTCATCCATGATCATTTTCAATGTGGCCTTTTCGCAGACCACTCTTCAAATTAAGGCTGACAATGCCCAGGTCCAGGAAGATGAGTCTGTCGAGATCAGTGTCCTAAATAATGATAACATAGAGGATAAGAGCAATGTTGCCATTGAGATCGTCACAGAGCCAGAGAATGGTAAGGTCCAGGTCCAAGGTGAGAGTATCCTATATACGCCTAACCCAAACGTTGTTGGTGTTGACAAATTTGACTACAAGGTTGATAATGGTCTTGAAACTGGATCAGCTCAGGTAAGGGTAACTGTCAACCCGGTCAATGATCCTCCAACGGCACTTTCACTTAGCGAGAGCGAGATCAAGGAAAATGCTGCTGCAGGAACCTTGATAGGAAAATTACAGGTTGAGGACCCTGACCTTGATGACAAGTTCAAATTTGGTCTTGCAAAGGACAATAGAGATGATTTTAGCCTAGATGGCTCTAACCTGTTGACCAAGCGACCATTTGACTACGAGGAGGAAAAATCCTTTTCAATTGCTGTGCAGGTCTCGGACTCTGGTGATGAGAAGATCGTGGGAAACCTCATGGTCATGGTCATGAATCAAAATGAGGCTCCCGTGTTGGCCATTGCAAAGGAAACCAGTTTCAATCATTCTGAGAATGTTGGAAAGATCATAGGGAGGCTCAAGGTTGAAGATCCAGATGAGAACCAGTCCAATGCGAAATTCAAATTAATGAAGAGTGATGACAAAGAGCATTTCAAGATCACACGTGCAGGGGACCTTGCATTTTTGAGAGAACCAGATTATGAAAGTCCCGTGGACAAGAACAAGGATAATGTCTACCAGGTATCCTACAAGGCCATTGATAGTAAGGATGATAAATTACATGTCTCAGGGAGTGTCACGATAAGAGTGAAAGATGCAGAAGAGACAGAGGTCATTGCGCTGGACAAGAGGAAGTTCGTATCATGGACGGTCGACCATCAACCCTACCACATACTCATGGAGGATGCCATACAAAACTACATGGCACTGAAATACACCAACGCAGGTGACGGTGATGCATTGGAGGATGGTGAAGATACATCAATACGAGAGATGTCACCCAGTGATCAGGTCATCATTGTTCAGGAAAAGGGAAACTCGGATGAGATACATGAGATATGGTACGGAAATGGACTTGATTTCTCTATCATAGACCGTGAGAAGGTTGACTGGGTCTTTAGTCAAGACATTCAACAGGTATTGGTCGCGAAGGATGAATACCTTACCAGCGAATCTGAGACGGTATTCCATGAGAGCGAGAGCGAGAGGCTCATGGCTGGATATGGGTCGACCTTTTCTGTCTGGCACGCAAACAATTTTAAGATGTCACTTTCCTCCTTTTCAATGCGTTCCAATCTTATTCAGTATGCGTCAAACATGAGGGTGGGAAATTCTTTGATCGGTCTACCGGGGCTATTGGCTGGCTCTAGTGAACTGGGTGTGGCAACTCAGCGTTCAGAATTTGGATTTCGTGTGCCATTCGCCTTTGATTTTGGAAGCGGCAGTTATGATGGGGTTGATGTGGCAAGTTCTGACTACCTTGGCCTGTATGCCAGAGGCAACATTGACAATCTCTTTGGGACAAGAACCAGTCTTCATGGCCTAATAGGATTCACCTTTTATCCTCCAAGCACTGGATTTAAACTGGATTCCTTTTCTGATCTCATTACTGCGGAGGAGGATAAAGAGATCATCAATATCTTGGATAGTTATGCCCTTGCTGCAACGACAGTTGAGGTACCGGTTAAACTTCCATCGGTTGGCAGGATAACAGCAGCTCCTGGGTTCCACTATCTAAAGATGGCACATCGTTTGAAAGATACTAGTCAGGATGCCATAGACAGCAACAAAGTACTTTATGATAGAACTTTCTATCTGGAGTCTGATGGGACTGAGAAGACCTTTACGGATGGAAACTCATTCACGAGGCTGAGTTCCTTCTATATTCGATTTGATGTGATAGGAACGATAGGGGAAAAGCCAAAATTCATTGAAAGACTATCCTTCATGGACTTTATTCAGGTATCAAAGGTCCCGTTCTACGAATTCTCATTGCAATTCATTTCTGGGCTTAACATGATATATAGAGTAAATCTGAATATTACTGATGACATTGGTCTGTCCGTATCAGGCCTTTCAAAAAATAGTGAGCTCAAGGGAAATTGGATGCCAGAGTCCAAGTTCTGGTTTGGACTTAATTATAGGGCAAATTTTTAATTAAAGATTATTGAAATTATTTTGTGAATTCATTTTTAATTATTTTCGATATTGAATTCACTAAAAGTACAGCCACTTGCATTGGCGAAAGGTTTTTTAAAGATCCTAGCATCCCTAGGATCTTTTTTGTTTGATCACAAACTAATTTGGTAAAAATAAATGAAAAGAATATTAAATAACATTCATGTATTGATCGTCCTCTTCAACCTGATCAATGCCCAGGAATTACTCTATGATGAGGCAGGTAGACAGTTAAGGTCACGTAAGGTGACATGTGATGTTGGTGGTGACATTCAGGGGCCGCCATTTGCGACAGTCATCCTTGATGGATCTCGCTCACAACCTAGTAATGGTTCATTGACATATGAATGGTCCTTTGCACCAAACTTGCTCTTTCAAGATGATTATGATTATGAGACATTTGATTCCATCATTCCCTATACTGACGCTGAGACACAGGGACTTGATTCCAATGGCAGGATAAGCATCAAGAAGATCATCACAAGAAATAAATATATTGAGTTAGATCTTCCCGATGCACCTGGAGGGTCTCAATTTGGGGTGATCCTAAGGGTTCAGAACCATTTGGGTTCTAATGATAGTGATACATTGGTCGTCACCATTGATGCTCCCATCGTGATCGGGTACACCGAAGAATTTTCAGATATCCCGACCTCTGATGATGCTTCTAATTTTGTTGTCTTGGATGAAGGTGACGAAACTAGAGCTCCACTTACAGAGACCATTATCAATGCAGAACACCTCACCATTCAGCCCCTCAATAAAGATAGACTAAATCCAATGGAGGTGGACATCATCAATGCATTCATATATGATTTTCTAGATTCTCGCGGTGCAAAAGATGTCCTTGATCCCAATAGAGAAATTCCCCAAGAGTTACAGGTAAATAAAGCATATGAACGAATTCGGGTTGAGCCAGACACGGTCCTCTTGGTCTATAGTGATACCCTATCTTCAAAGGATGATCGTTCCAATTATGTTAGTCCTCCCATTGATACGATGTATAGCGAAAATCAATTAGATGATTCAACAAAGACGATGGACACGACTTATGTATATAAGAGATATGAGACCGTTACCTCCATAGATAGTTTGTTTTATACCGAGGTGATCGATACAACGTTGAAATATCAATTTGATTGTCGATCTTTTGACTGTGCGGCAGAAAATGCATACCTAGAGAGGGCTGGTCAAATATTGACATGGGGTATCAATGACTACTCTGTACTTGAATTTCACTATTTCAAACTTGAGGATATCTATGAAAATGAACCAATGAGTTATTGGCAAGCAGATACCATTGTATTAAGTCCCCATGCCGATAGCACGCTACGTTATCCAGAATCGATCGGCATTGACTCTGATGGTTCATTGGTGGTTGTGTCTGGAAATAGACAGAGTGTTAACAAATTAGGGCCATCCATGCATCCAAAGAGTGTGATCACTGAAGATCAAGGTTCAGGAGCCTTCTCTTATCCTTCAGGCGTTTGTGCAGGCTATCTTGGAGAGTTATATGTGACGGACAAGCATGATCATTCGGTTAAAAAGATATATGATGGTAAGGTGACCATGCTTTATTCGACGCCTAGGGATGAGAATGGTCTCATCTTGAATAATGAGCCAAGTGCCCCAACCAGCGTCAGAGTAGATCCTGAGGGCAATGTCATCGTTCTCTTTGAGGGAGATGGCTCAGTCCATCAATTTGATCCCAAGGGGGTCCGATCCATGCTTCTCGGTCCAGGGGTCATAGAAGGCGCATCTGACATTGCACTTACTAGCGATGGTTCCTTATACGTAAGCAGCATGACGCTCAGGCAGGTCTTTAGAGTTGCCATGGACGGGTCAGTGATCCCTGCCGCAGGAACTCAGGGCTCCATCGCAACGGCAATGGACGGCGCACCAGCATTGGAATCATACCTTGGGTCTCCTGTAAGCATAGATTTTGATGCTCTCAACCGGCTCTACATTGCCGATAATACTTTTGGTTCGATAAGGGTCGTAACAACCGACGGGATCATCAATACGATCACTGACAATGAGAATCGAGTGACCGATGTTGCTCAACTCAGGGTAAACAACCATGGCATGACCACCCTTTATGCTACACATACACTTGATCATAGGCTCACGCGCATGCATTATAGAACAGTCTCAAATAGTAGTCAGTTCCAGTATGTCCATTACCCACACTTTATCATTCTAAAAGAAGGAATTTACGGCTTGGAAGAGCCGATCAAGGCCGCAGTCGAAACAGCATTGGATGACCTGGTTCCAAAAGAGAAGAGATCCATATTTAAGAGACTCTCTGATAGAAATCGTAGGATCGGTGCGTATTTGAAGAGTCATCCGATCTTGCTTGGACTCTTGCTGATCTTATTGAATCAGGGAATATCTTCGGCGCTGAGTGATGGTGGTCCCATTGATCTTCCACCAGACTTCCCATTTTAATTTTTTTTCATCTTATTAGATCACCAAAGGAGTTGATCATGAGAAAGTTCTTACTCATTTCTGTACTGTTAGGGGCCTTGGTCCACGGTCAGAAAAACAATCAATCTGAACCATCATTTGGCGATGCCAGAGATCCTGGCATTGTAACCAATTCGATCACGGAGTCGGTTCCACGGCGTTTGTCCTATCAGGGTCTTTTGACAAAGGCAAATGGTAGAGCGGTCAGTGATGGTACCTATCAGGTCACTTTCAAACTATTCAAGGAGTCTAGCGGCGGAACAGCGTTTTGGGAGGAGACCCAAGGCATAGGCATTGAGGATGGTGTTATCAGCGCCACTCTTGGTATTGTCAATCCCATAAGTAGTGTCCCTGGTGATTCCTATCTAGAGATCATGATAGATGAGACGACCCTATCTCCAAGACAGGAAATGACATCCGTCTTTTATTCTGTGGTCTCTGATACGGCAAAGTATTCCCAGTCAGGTAACTACATGGACCTTGATGGACGGCCCGATCTATCGATCTACGCAACTAGAGACACCCTCTCCAATTATGCTCAGACCAGTAGTTTGGACTCGGTCGCATTCAGCGGCAGTTATAATGACCTGGAAGATCTACCAGATCTCTCGGAGATACTTGAACTTGATACCTTGGGCTATTATGTCATGTCCGATAGTCTTTCGTCTTATTCACTCACCTCTGCGCTAGCAAGTGTTGCTCTGTCCAATGACTATGATGACCTGACCAATCTCCCTGATCTGACACAGTATGCTGGACTAGACACTCTTGGGTCCTATGTATCAAGTGATACACTAGTGAACTTTGTAAATAAGGACAGCCTAGGAACGATCGCAGAGCAAAATTCTGATGATGTTACCATAACAGGGGGCTCGATAATTGACATTGTGGATCTTGCCATTGCTGATGGTGGAACAGGCGCATCGGACAACAGTACAGCTCGCCAGAATCTTGGACTTGAGATCGGTGTAGATGTACAGGCCCATGATGCAGATCTCGCTGATCTAGCAGATGGGTCCTTATCGGCAGAAAAAGTAGAATATCTTGAGAATGTGACATCAGATGTCCAGGCACAGATCAATGCGATCGGTGATGGACCGGTCAACAGCCTAGAGGATCTCGGGGTCACTGCCGATTCAACGGAATTGAATTATGTGGATGGTGTCACATCTAGCATCCAAGACCAACTTGATGCAAAACAGGATCTAAATGCGAATCTGACAACCTTGGCTGGCCTAGCTCAAAACCATGATCATTTCATAGTCTCGGATGGTACGAGTTGGACCCTAGAGGGGGACTCTGATGCTAGAGGATCACTTGGGCTTGGTTCGATTGCAACTCAGGCATCAGATAATGTGGACATAACAGGAGGCAGGATAGTTAGCGTGGTCGACATAGCCATTGCTGATGGTGGTACAGCAGCCTCTGACATTACCACGGCACGGCAAAATCTTGGTCTAGAGATAGGTGTCGATGTGCAGGGGTATGATGCGGACCTCACTGATCTCTCAGATGGTACCTTGACCGCTAGCAAGGTTCAATATCTTGAGAATGTGACCTCTGACGTGCAGGCACAATTGGATGCAAAGATGGATTCAAATGCGGTCACCTTATCCAGTCTGAGCCATGCGGATGGGAACATCATTGTCTCTGATGGTAGTGACTGGACCGTAGAAAGTGGCGCAGATGCTCGAACGTCCCTGGGGCTAGGTACGATCGCTACTCAGGCCTCCGATAACGTTACGATCACCGGTGGCTCTTTGACAGACATCACAGATATCGCCATTGCGGATGGTGGGACAGGTGCGTCGGACGTTTCCTCTGCAAGAAGTAATCTCGGTCTTGAGATCGGTGTGGATGTTCAGGCCTATGATGCCGACCTTGCCGACCTTGCCGATGGAAAACTCTCTGCCAGTAAGGTACAGCATGGAGAAAATTTTATTACAACAGATGGTACAAATGGGCAGGTATGGACATCAGATGGAGATGGTGCAGGAATTTGGGGTGACGTTGCAGGGATCACAGGTGCTGCGACCACCATTGATACGGAAGACCTAACTGCCTCAAGGGCGGTCATCTCAAATGCTGATGGTAAGATAGCAGTCTCTGAAGTAACCACGACAGAGTTAGGCTACATGGATGGTGTGACCTCAAATGTGCAGACGCAATTGGATAATAAGCAAGTATATGATACAGAGTTAAAAGATATTGCAGAACTGGGCCATGCGGATGGGAATTTCATCGTGTCCAATGGCACCAAGTGGACCATTGAAAATGGCGCAGATGCTCGAACCTCCTTAGGTCTAGGTACGATCGCTACTCAGGCGGCAGATAATGTTACGATCACCGGTGGCTCTTTGACAGGCATCACGGATATAGCCATCGCAGATGGTGGGACAGGTGCATCAGACGTTACCTCAGCACGAAGTAATCTAGGTTTAGAGATCGGCGTGGATGTTCAGGCATATGACGCTGACCTTGCAGATCTCGCAGATGGCACACTGTCAGCAAGTAAGGTAGAGAACAATGAGTATTTCATCACCTCGGCAGGAACAAGTGGTCAGGTGTGGACCTCAGATGCTGACGGTGCAGGAGATTGGGGTGATCCAGCGGGATTGACCGGAGCGGGTTCAACAATTGACAGTGAGGATCTGACCGCATCTCGCGCATTGATATCCAATGCCAGCGGTAAGG
>CAYZJY010000015.1:0-31917 GCA_964478995.1 uncultured bacterium | reverse complement strand
CAGACAATATTGTCCCTCTGGTATCAGGCATTGTCAAGAAGTAGTCCAACCCCCATACGAATCGTAGATCTCCATCTTTCCACTCATTAAGATGTTGTAGTTGGAGACTGAACTTTTTCGAGCGATCATAGATAAAACTACCAGTTGCCAAATTTCTTGTTGGACGGCTTGGGTCACCAGAGTAACTAGTATTCAGGTATGATTGTAAGAATAAATTCTTCCATCTCATCCTACTTTGATAGTATCTATAAATCCAGCCGTCAGCGAGGTATCTTGCTATTCCAGTTATGTTTATGTTCTTCGCCCAAGCAAAGCCGTGAGACAGACTTAAAGAGAAATCGGAATTTGGTTCCCAATCAACACGTAGATCATATCTATAATTCCGAACCTTGAATTCAGGATAGTCATCAATTCCGTCATCATTTGCATCTTTATATACATTGCTCAGATTGCCATAATTCAATGAAAAATCCCTCTCATCCAATTCATCAACACCATTCTCGCCTATGCTTGGTTTACCATCTCCATCTAGGTCATTATTGTCAAATATATCCCAGATCGGGACACTCTCCCCGTCAATGACCTCAGTATTGCCATTCAAATTTTCAAAGGTCTCTCCATCCCAGACACCATTTCCCTCACCATAGTCTGGCGGAATGTCTCCATCGTCATCATAGTCACCATCCTCATTAGCATCAAGGGCTGGGATCCCATCTAGGCCAAAATCCAATAATACAAATGAGCCAAAGATCTCTGCATAACCTTCTCTCACATCACTATCGTACACCCCATTACCATTGAGATCTACGAAAGGTTCATATGGGACACCCCATGCATTGCCTAGGTCATCCTTATAAATGTCCCAATCACCATCATCGTCCAGTCCATTTGAGCCCCAACTATCATCGTAGATCCCGTTATTATTGGTGTCAAATACAATATTACCATTGGAATCGTAAGTATAATTACCGAATCCAAACTTATGATACTCGTCCAAGACACTCCATGTTGAATCTGGATTAGAATAAATAGTTGTGGTAGCCTCTAAGTTATTATAATCAGTTGTGGAGCCAAATCGATCTAGCCAAGCACTTCCTAGTTCATCGCTCTCATCTATGAGACCATCACCATCATTGTCAACACCATCTACCCAGGCCTCTTCCTCATCATCAATGCCTATGTCGATCTGTTCGTCAATTGCACCGTCACCATCATTGTCAACACCATCAGCATATATCTTCCCTAGTTTATCTGAAGTGACATACCATAAGACCATTCCATTTGGAAGAGTGAATCGATTAAATGGATCTGTTGATGCCTCATCTATCATTTGTTGTGTAATTATTGGTGAGCCATCTTCGCCTCCTGTTTCAGAAATATAATCTCCCCAATAATGACCTATCCAAGACTCATCAGAGCCTTTGACATGATCGATCATGTCCTGAGTAAAAAGTGGATTATTATCATCTTCTGGCGCTAGCCTACCGCCTCTGTCCAATCGATCATGCTTTAAATTTGGTCTTCCGATAAAGGCTGGGTCATGCCCTTCAAATTCATCATTGTTAAAATGTGTCCAATCTTGACCCGCAAGGGCAACGCCAGATAGTTTTATGCCAATATTTCCAAATTTATGCGCTGTTCTGAATGTCAACTTTTTCAATAGATCTGTATCCGTTTGGCTTAACAAACCCCCTTGAATATTTACACTTGTGCCTGTAGATCTCAAAGGTGATGAGGTGACTATGTTAAGCACGCCGCTATGAGCATTTGGACCATAAAGCGCAGAAGAGGGGCCCAAGACAACCTCAATTTGCTCGACATCCTCAAAGGATACAGGTATCACATTATATGCTGTTAATCTCAAAGAAGGGACATTCGCCATTCGTCCATCGGTCAAGGTCAGAAGCCGTGAATTAAAAGAGGAATTGAAGCCTCTAGCGGTCATGTTATAACTGTCTATCCCGGATTGTGTAAAATCTATTCCCTTTGTCCCTTTTAGATAGTCACCAAGGTTTGTATTACTCTCACGCCTGATCTCTGTTTTTGAGATCACCGAAATAGCAGCGGGAGCATCTTCAACCCGTTCTCGACGTCGTGAGGCGGTGACAACGTAAGTTTTCATTTCGATAGCCTCTGGCTGAAGCGCAAGATCTTTCAAGATCTTTTCACCTGGAGCAAGTTCAATGTCCTCTTCATATTGTCGGTAGCCAATGTAAGAGACCTTGATCGTATATGTTCCAGGATCTAATCCCTTGATCGTGTATGTTCCCTCAGCGTCGGTTGCTGCGCCTTGGTCTGTTCCATCAATGATCACATTTGCACCAATCAAAGGAGAATCATTGGTGGAGTCAGCCACTTTTCCTGATATAGATCCTTTCTGCCCAAAAAGGAATGAAAAGATCATGATGGATATGATGCTATATGTTTTCATGAGGCCCTCAGAATAGCAAACAGCCCCGTACTACGAGGCTGTCTACTATTTATCATTTTTTTGAATTATGAATGATATACTACTTTAAGAGTAACATTTTCCCTTTCTGTATTCTATCATCTGAACGTACCTCATAGAAGTAGACTCCACTTGGGACCTTATTCCCTCTTGAGTCTTGTCCATACCATGTGATATCGTAGGTTCCTGATGATAGTTGACCATCATGTGCTACAGATACCTCTTCGCCCAATATGGAATAGATCGTCACTTTTACATCAGACGCTCTCTCTGTGGCAAATCGTATCTTGGTCTCTGGATTGAATGGATTTGGATAGTTACCATGCAATGTGAATTCTTCAGCAATGGGGGCATCCTCATCAACCTCAGCGGCACTACCAGCATAGGTCCAGAATGTATTGACCCTTTGGGTCGTGTTATCTGGGATGCATCGATTATCCACTTCGAAGACCAAACGACCAGTCTCGTATTCTGGGTCATAATCCCAACCAGAATCATCTACTCCACAGTCATAGTCACACATCTGTTGGACGCCGACCAATGCCATTGTTGGACCAGCCTGAAAAATATCATTACAGGCATCGCCACCACCAGCACCTACGCATTCAACGTAATCTGCATACAAGGAACTTGAAACTGATGCACCGATTGCAGCAGAGATATCTGCGTCAACGTATATGAAGGCAACTGAATCTGCCGCAGCAGCCAGCGCAACATCAAGATCTACTCCAGCGCCTAGATGTGCATTGAGCACTCCAGAAAACACACTTGATGCTTCCAAAAAGTTGTAGGTAAAGAAAAACCCAGTTGGAGCCAGAGGTTCATCTCCGCTAAAAGGGACACCATCACCAGCAGCTGGATCAAATAGATATCCATGGTTTGTATTTACTGTACCAATAGGCAGGGTGTCTCCAGTTGCAGGATCAATAGTATAGGTGTCTGAGTTCGTTGGATCAATTGGATGGCCTGTCCCACCTAGGATCGGCATAGAAAATCCTTCCTCACTACCTGTCCAACCTAACATGTACCATAGCATGGTATCAGGGTGTACATATGCTAAATAGGCTTCCGTGTTACCAATTGTCACAGTATCTCCAGGAGAAACGGGTACCCCTGTGAAACCATTTAACTGGCCATCATCATTTACTCCTAGACCACTTGCAGTACCATCATGGGCTTCCCAGTAGATCTCTAGGTCTTGTGGAACGGTATGAGCCTCATCCTCATAACCGATTGTGACCATTCCCCAGTTTTCCATGTCCGTGCCTACACCGTAGTCGACGCCATATTCACCACCTACAAGGTCTGCTGCACTAAACTGTGCAAAAACAGATGATAAAGAGATTCCCCATCCCATTGAATATGCATATGCATCATCTGGATGAGTAAAGCCTGGAGTACCTGTCCATGTACCTGCTTCGGATACACTAGGAACTGTTGCAAAGGTGGAGCAGTTCTCTGTTTCAGTGGTTGGGTAAGTGCTTCCTTCATTGATCGTAAAGGTACCATCATCATTGAGGTCCACATTCATGTCAACTCCAAATGCTGCAAGCAATGCTTCATTAACCAATGGGACCAAAGCAACGGTAATAGTATCCCCAATATCATAGCCTAACAGAGTATGAGTATACCCCATTCCAGCAGCAGCTGCTGCTGAACTAGGCCAGGATGCTGTCACAGCATAGGATCCATTTGCAGAATCCTCTGGACTGTCAAATTCACGAACTTCATAGGTGTATTCGACAATTGCAGCATTCAAATCCCAGTTACCCTGTATGGTCTGTGAATATGCGAGACCCATGATGAAGGTAAGGGTGAGTACATACTTTAACGATTTAATCATTTATTGCTCCTTAGTTTTAAGACAAAAATAAAATTCGATATATTATCGATTTAATGATAACCTTTGAACCTAAACAAGAAATTCCAATCCTCAAAGAATTTTCATTCTTTTGGTTTTTTTGTCTTTCGATAACTTCTTTTTGCCCATAGGATGTAAAGGCAGTACAGGGTCAGTATGCTGCCCATGATGAACGTTGTCTCTAAAACAAGTTTGGTCCAAAATTCCTTCATGATAGTTGGTGTATAACTGTCTGCCAATTAAATTAGGGTTCTAAATTAACTCAAATATTTTTCTGTATATTAAAAAATGAAAATCGCAGTATTGATAAAACAGGTTCCTGGTTCGGAGTCATCTCTAACTATCAACAATGCCCAGAATTGGGTTGATGAATCATCTGTTACATTTGTGATGAACCCTCCTGATAATTTTGCCCTGGAAGAGGCTCTTTTGATCAAGGAAAGCAGAGGAGAGGGAGAGGTCGTTGTGATCAGCATGGGACCTTCTCGTGTCACAAAGGTCATACGAGAGGGCCTAGCAAAAGGTGCAGATTGGGGCCTTCACCTTGAAGAAGATGATTCGATCGAGGTAGATCCACTTACCATAGCACAAAGATTCACCGCTGTATTAAAAGAAGAGAACTTTGATCTCATACTAACAGGCTTGCAGTCCGATGACACGGGTATGGGACAGACGGGAGTATTGATCGGAGAGATGCTTGGAATACCAACGGCGACTCTAGCGATAGAGACCGATGTCATGGATGGACAGATAAAGGTTAAGAGAGAATTGGAGTCTGGCTGGTTTCAATGGGTCCAACTACCACTTCCGGCATCGATCAGCATACAATCTGGATTGAATACTCCTCGATATCCCTCTCTTAAGGGGATCATGGGTGCAAAGAAAAAAGAGATCAAAACCTTCCATGCATCAGAACTTTATAATGGAACAAAGAGCCAGTCGATGAATAGTATATTTCTTCCAACAACATCCAAGAAGACAGAGGTGATAGAGGGTGAGGTGGACCAAGTTGTTGAGCAAATTGTTGAGATATTAAGGTCAGAGATAAAGGTCATCTAAGCCATGGATATTTTAGTCGTACTTGAAAACAATCATGGATCATTACACCGTCTAAGCAAGGAGGCAATTGTTGGGGCTCAAACATTGGGCGATTCAGTTTCCGCATTGGTCATTGGAAAAGGCGCAGATGAGATCGCGGGTCAATTGACGGATTATGATTTGGAAAAAGTGATCACGGTCAGCCACGAACTTGTTTCATCATACAATGCCGATGGATACTCAGAGGTTGTAAGGCAGGTTGCTGAGTCATGTTCTCCAAAGATACTTTTAGCAGGTCATACCTATCAGACCAGAGACTTCATGCCAAGGGTAAGTGCGAAACTTAAGATCCCCTTCATCCCAGATATTGTATCCGTATCTGATGAGAGATTTGTCAAGCAAGTATTCAATGCCAAATTCAATGCTGAAATGTCATCCACATCGGACAAGATGATCCTTAGTTTCCAATCTGCTGCCTTCAATGAGGAGGAATTAAGGCCTGGGTCATGCTCCATAGAGGTATTTGAAGCGAACCTTGACATTAATGATGTACGCTCCAAGTCAGAAGAACCCTTTCAAGAAGCAGAAGGAGATGTTGATCTAGAGAGTGCTGAGGTACTTGTATCAGTGGGCCGTGGCATAGAGAAACAAGAGAACGTTGATCTTGCCTTTGAATTGGCTAGGGCAATGGGTGCTGAGGTATCTGCAAGCCGACCAGTAGTGGACTCTGGATGGGTAGATTCCTTTCGTCAGGTTGGCAGTTCGGGGCTTAATGTCGCACCAAAACTTTATTTCTCACTGGGTGTATCTGGTGCTATCCAGCATGTGGTAGGGATCAAAGGATCAAAAAATATTTTGGCGATCAATAAAGACCCTGATGCCCCTATATTTGAATTGGCTGACTATGCTGTAATTGGGGATGTGCTAGAGATCATTCCCAAATTAATTGAAGCCATAAATAATTAGTTATAGGGCTAATGGAATCCATTTCTTTTTCATTTTATGAAAAATCCATTCTTGCTGGATTAACTCTAGTAGCACTAGCATCCTTTACATATGAAATATACCAACGTCTGGTCATTGTATTAAAGGGAACAGGGTCACTTCCATTTGATAGGTTTCCAGAAAGATTGTCTAGAGTATTTAGAGAGGTTATTCTTCATGAAAAAGTGATCCGAGAACGGCCCTGGCCTGGTATCATGCATGCTCTTGTGTTCTGGGGTTTTCTTGTCTTTGGTATCATTACGTTAGATCATTTTTCTATTGGTTTTCATAAATCGATATTATCTGAATCTGCGCACAAAATGTATTCATACATAGTTATTCCTTTCTCGATCTTGGTTATTTTTGGGATTCTCTCATTGACCTATAGGAGATTCATTACCAAACCTAAAGCATTAGGCGAAACTTCTCCGTCTTCTGGGGTGGTTGCTTTCTTTATTGTTGCTCTCATGGCAACCTATTTGATTGGAGAAATGAATATTTCACCTCTATTTTGGAAAGTCAATTGGTGGGTCCATTCAATTATCATTTTGGCTTTTCTATTTCTGATTCCAAGAAGTAAGCATCTACATCTTGTACTTGGTCCTTTTAATATTTTCTTTAAACCATTTGATCAGCCAGAGCATACCCTAGTGAACATAGATCTCGAAGGAGATGAAGACGAATTGGACGCGATGCTTACTGATCTAACAAAATTAACAAAGAATCAGGCCTTGGATATTTTTTCATGTGTAGAATGTGGTCGCTGTACAGATGTTTGCCCTGCAAATAGAGGCGGCGGGATTTTGGATCCAAAACACCATTTCATGCTAGACATGAGGAAACCTATTCTGGATAATAAAGATGTTGCAGTCTTAGATCAGATTAACGTTGAAGCAGGGTGGGAGTGTACCACATGCCAGGCCTGCACCGAAGTATGTCCTGTAGGTAATCACGTTGAAAAATCTGACGAAATAAGGAGGTTGGAGGTACTTGTTGAAGGAAGAGTGCCACAAGAGTACCAAAAATTATTTACGAATCTACAAGAAACAGGTAATACAGAAGGTGCCTCTAGCAGCGAACTAGCTGATTCTTTACCAGTATTTACACCAGAGAAAGAATACGTTCTATGGCTAGGTTGCTTCGCAAGGCATGGGCTTGATCCTAATTTTAATCGATCGGTCAAGAATTTTACAAAAATACTGGATGTGGCGGGAGTTAGTTATGGAGTATTGGAGCAGGAACATTGTTCTGGAGATCCTGCTAATCGGTTAGGAGACAAACTGACTTACACGATGTTAAGAGAACATAACATGGAGCAGTTGACTGACACAAAAAAGGTCGTGACATTATGTCCGCATTGTGCAGTGAATCTAGGAAAAGAATATGAAAAATATGGTACGGTCAGTTATACGGTTGAACATCATACACAAGTAGTTGGACGTTTGATGGAAGAAGGGAAAATAAAGGTTCAAATGGGGGAGGATGGGAAGGTTACATACCATGACCCATGTAATCTGTCACGCATTCTTGATATTGAAGATGAGCCAAGAACTGCCATACGATCTACTGCATCTAATTTTCAGGAGTTGGAAGAAAGTGGTAGAAATACACTATGTTGTGGTGCTGGTGGTGCACTTTGGTGGAAGAAAGAGACTCAGGGTCGTACTCACCTAGTTAGGGCAGAGCAGGTAATTGAATCAGGTGCAGATACAGTTGTTACAGGTTGCAACTTTTGTTATGGCATGATGAAACAGGGACTTGGTCCATTGACACCAGAGGGGAGAGAAGAAGTCCTTGTTAAAGATGTCGCAGACATTGTAGCTGAAAATTTGATTTAAATATTCATGTTATTTCAATAGAATCAATTTTTTGACCAGTCTTTGTTCTCCCGCTAATAATTGAATATAATAGATACCGGTGCTGTGACTGGATGCATCCCAAAGTAAACTATGGGACCCTGTATCAATTTTTTCATTGAGCAATTTTTCAATAATCCGCCCAGTTACATCATAGACCTTTAATTCAATATTATCCGTATTCTGAAGTATATCAAAATTAATTGTTGTGGTGGGATTAAATGGATTAGGAAAGGGCGAATGTAGAACAAATTTTGATGGCATTAATTCTTTTTTAATTGTGAGGTCGTCCAGACCCGTCAATATGTCAAAAGTAATACTGTCCATTGGTGCTGCGTAGTAATCAGTTGGGCTGATAACTGTGAATGTGTCTACTACTATATCTAGGGTCGATTCAGTGTAGATATCATTACCAACTGCAATTGAATCTTCAACAATATTTGAATAAATGCTAGTTCGATTGATGGATGAAAATTCAATATTCCCTACGCCGAAAACATTTCCACCAAGATAAATACCTCCACCTTGATGCGCTGCAGTATTATCTTTTATTGTTCCTCCTGAAATACTGATTCCGCTTCCAGCAATTCCGCCACCCCATTGTCTTGAAACATTATCAAAAATATTTACATTAATTAGTTGAGTGCTAAACAATGATGAACTATCAAATGGAGCGGGTCCAACAAAAATTCCGCCGCCAATATATGGAGGAGCGCCGGTTTCAGAATTGCCATTATCAAAAATAGCACCATTCATAAAGGTTGAGTTTGGGGTACCTTCACATAAAACACCGCCACCTTTCTGAAGAAAACCTGAACCGCCATTTCCAGAAATAACAAAGTCCATGAAGGTAGGTGATGAATAAAGAGCATATGCACCCGCGCCATATCTACCTGCATAATTATTTGTGATCTCTACATTTATAAAGATAGGTGCAGAGTTTACAATTAGTACACCACCACCTTTGCCTTTATACCTATTCCCCATACCAGGGAGGGGGTCACCTTTTGCTGTGTTATTGTGAATTTTTACATTTGAACATTTAATATTAGAACTATCAATTAATGCTATTCCGCCACCATCACCGTATGCATAATTATGACTTATTGAACAGTCAGTTATCATTGGGCTGGCATTTATACAATATATGCCACCACCAGGTTTTTCACCTGTATTTTCAAAATCACTGAACCCATTTTGAATGGTGAACCCAGTTACCATGGTATTTGTATCAATGATAGCGTTCAAAGTATCAATGAAAGAAATAACCCTTCCAGTTGAGTCACCATCGATGATGCAACTCTCTTCGCCTGACCCTATTAATTTAAGACCATATGTTTGTGGCCAGATAATATTTTCAGTGTATAAACCAGAGTCAACTAAAACTGTATCACCGCTATTGCTTTCATCAAGGCCTTTTTGAATAGAAGCGAAAGGATTAATTACTGATCCGTCTCCAGTAGAATCTGAACCACTTACTGATACATGAATAGTGGTTTGACTTGTGTCTTGCACATACCCTATCTCCTCTTTTATGAAACTTCCCCAATTACATAATTGTCCTACTGTATTTATCCAATAGTCCAAGTCTGATTCCACATCATTCGGGTCACCATTGCAGGTACCTATCGACATCTCAGCGAGTTCCCACTCATTAGGTAGAATATGCCAACTCCATGGCTGATTAAATCCACCATCACCGTAATCTAGATAACCATTGACATGGAGGTTTCGTTCATCTTCATCAAGATCGAGTTGCGATCGACATTGGTCGATCAGGGACTGGTTGTTTGTGGTGATCGTATAATTTGATGTGCTGTCCATTCCATGGATCCCAATGGTAAAATAGACATAACTATCATCAAGTATAGGGTCACATACACTTGTATCTGTGGGATTAATGCTCACGAAATCTTGCCAATGTTCTCCTATGCTTCTTTCTGGGAACCAGGATGATGAGTCAAAGATACCATCATAGCAATCCCATGACCCAATTCTATAGGAAATTTGATTTCCCAGCCATCCAATGGAATCAGGAAGTGTGCTCAATGAGATCGGTTCAAATACATTGGTATCATTATTCATTCTGAGATCAGCAACAGTATTGAAGAATGCATTCAAAAATGCATGATCTGTGACCTGTGCATGTCCCGCTCCTGGCTCCATGGCCAGTGCCCATTTTGCTCCCAAGGGCCTATGGTCCAAGAATATCCCTGTAAGATTCTCAATTCGATAATCAAAATCTTCTTCTCCAACGATCATGAGGGAGGGTATTTCAATGGCTGATCCTGCATCTGTTGTGTCGTGATAACCTCCTTTTTGAGTTATGAGACCAAGGACCCTTTCTGGAATCCATTTTGCGAAATGATAACCGAATTGTCCGCCCCAAGAATAGCCATTGATAAAAAATGGAATGAATGAAAGTTCAGGGTGTTCAGATAGAACCGCAAAAGAATCCATCGCGGCAATGACAGCGTCACCGATTCCTGTATTCATGTGCATGTTGTAAATATGTGCTCCTAATAGAGCGAAGTCTTGTCCATTTACAAGGTTTTGATATGACGAGTCATTTACAATATCCCTTGAGTCACCATTGTTATGGTGCATGAACCAATAGATTCCTTTTAGAGTATCAGTAGAATCATTGACCCAGATCCTAAAATCTGCGTAATTATAAGTTGCTGTATCATTTTCAGGTATGGAAACATCGAATACCTCACCTTGTGCCGCAGAACATAAAATGAGGAAAAGCAAGGATTTCCTCATGTAATCATCCTATTAGACCAATCTCTCTTAGTCTTTGATCAAGGTATTGACCTGCAGTATACTTTTTAGATAATCTCACATCATCTCGAGGGTGGAGGAAGAGAGGCATTGAATATCTGCTCTCATTGATTATTCTACTACCCGGATTGATCACTTGATGCGTTGTTGATGGGTAATAGCCACCAGATGCTTCTTGTAGCATGTCACCTATGTTTACTGCAAGGCACCCAGGGTCGCAAGATACGTCATGCCAAGATCCATATGTGTCTTGAACCTGGAGACCTGGTTGGGTTCCTGCAACTAGTACTGTTATCAGATTGATGTCCTCATGTGCAGCGCCTCTTATTGCACCCTCTTGCTCTTTCCCATCAAGGGGTGGATAGTGGATGATCCGTAGTAGATTTCTTTTGCTTTCTTTGATCATGCCTTTAAGAGGCATTGAAAAATTCGACTTTACTTGATCTGGGGTCTGATCCTCGATCCAGCCCAATAAAGTAGATGTCAATTCTACCAGTTGATCATAAAGTTTCAATGTTGCATCACTCATATCTTTGGGATACTGCCCCCATGGGTAGACATGGAAGAATTCTTTTAGGTCTTTTATCGATTGCCCTTTTGCATTTTCAGTACCAAATGGGAAATATCCATCTTGGCTCTCAGAGTTGAATAGGTAATTGTTTTTGTGGTCAGCCTTAAAAAAATCAACCCAATCACCATATACTGTGTCAATTAAACTTTTTTCAATGGGATGATGAGTAAGTACACCAAATCCTGTCTGTCGCAGTGACCGGGTAAATTCATAAGGAGCATTTCCATCTTTATAGTTTACTTTCCGGACATTCATGCATGAACCTAAATAAGATCCTCTAGACCGATCAATTTGATTCCTACCTCTTTAGCGCGATTGATGATCCTATCATCGCGATAAAGTTCATGATAGAGGATTATTTTTATTCCAGCATTAGCGATTAATTTAAAACAATTATAACATGGTGAGGCTGTCACATAGATCTCTGATTCATTGATCTTGACACCATTTTTTGCAGCTTGTACAATGGCATTTGCTTCTGCATGAGTGGTTCGTATGCAGTGGCCATCGACCATCTCGTGACCTGCATCATCACAATGGGGAAGTCCCTTGATGCTCCCATTGTATCCTGTTGAAAGTATAGTTTTATCTCGAACGATCACAGCCCCGACATTCTTCCTGTCGCAAGTAGAACGAGTAGCAACCTCTTTTGCAATATTCATGAAATAGGTTTCCCAACTAACACGTTCCTTAGGCATGACTATTCCTCCCCTCTACTATAGATCTTGACCGCATACCGTGGCTCGCCATAGTATATCTTATTAGCGACCTGTGCAAGCTTAGCAGTCAAGATAAGATATGCCCAAGTAGGTACTGTGACACTTGCACAGCCCTTGATGATCACCTTCTTATCTTGAAATTGACCAAGGTCGAGTTCACCCACTTGTTGGCGAAATGAACTTTCACGAATGATTCCCTCATCAAGAAAATCATCTAGCAATATTGTTTCCATCAAAAATATTTTTTGATCGTTAGTAATGAATCACAGAACTTATCAATATCTGATCCATCATTATAGACATAAATGCTTAACCGGGCTACCGAATTTTCATTTAAACTCGTGAGTAGAGGTTGTGCACAATGGTGACCAACCCTAATTGCAATATTATCTTCATTGAGGAATTGTGCTAGATCATGGGCATGAACCTCATCCAAATTGAAACTGATCACTCCTGCTCTATTGGAGGGTGAGCCAAATATTCGGACACCTTCTATCTGTGACATGGTCTTCAAGGCATAGTTCGTTAGTTCTTGTTCGTGGATCAATATATTATCCATGCCTATTTTATCCATATAGTCAATCGCAGCACCTAGCCCAACTGCTTGGACAAAATTAGGAGTTCCAGCCTCGAATTTATAAGGCACATCATTCCATGTAGAGGATCTCAAGGTAACATTCCTTATCATCTCACCACCACCCATGAAGGGATCCATTTTTTCTAGTAATTCCGTTTTACCCCATAAAACACCAATGCCAGTTGGAGCGAGCATTTTATGGCCTGAAAAGGCATAGAAATCGCATCCTAGATCTTGAATGTCCACAGCCTGATGGGGCACTCCCTGAGCACCATCAACAATGCATAATGCTCCTATGTCTTTTGCCATTTCTGCTATTTTTTTGATGGGGTTTATGGTACCAAGAACATTTGACACATGGGTAATGGAAATAATTTTCGTGGAAGTTGTAAAGTATTGATCAGGGTTGGAAAGGTCCAATTCACCCCGCTCATTCAATGGAATGAATTTAAGTTTTGCGCCAGTTCTATCGCATGCCATTTGCCAAGGTACAAGGTTGGCATGATGCTCCATCTCAGATAACAAGATCTCTTCTCCAGGTTTGAGAGAGTTACCCAAGGTTCTGCAGAGGAGATTGATGGATTCAGTCGTTCCACTTGTAAATATGATCTCTTTTTCAGAGGGAGCATTTATGAATGTTGAGACCTTGTGTCTAGCATTCTCAAACCTTTCTGTTGCCTTACTACCTATGTCATATAAGGCTCTATGGACATTTGCATTTGATTCAACGTACATGGAATGCATGACATCCAATACTTCTTTCGGTTTTTGGGTCGTTGATGCATTATCTAAGTAGACAAGGTCTGAGCCATCAAAGATAGGGAAATCTGATTTTAATTTTTGTGGTGAGAGAGGCATTAGAACATGCCCAGTTCCAACTGCGCTGCCTCGCTCATCATGTCTCTGGTCCACATGGGCTCCCATACTAGTTGCACTGAGACCTCTTCGATACCTTCTAGTCCGTTGATCTTGCGATCGACCTCATCAGCGATGACAGGCCCCATACCGCAGCCAGGTGCTGTGAGTGTCATTTTTACGCTTACTTTTTTCCCATTATCCCCATTGTCTATTGTAAGGTCGTATATCAGTCCAAGTTCAACTATGTCTACTGGAATTTCGGGATCATAGCATGTCTTTAATTGGTCCCAAATTTGTTTTTCAATGTCGCCCGATGGAGTGGCTATTTTCTCTTCTACTGGCTCTATTCCTAACGCATCCGCATTTTCTGCCCTTATTTGTACCATGTTGCCGTTGATCAGTACTGTATAATTACCACCCAATGCTTGGGTCACACGAACTAAGTTTCCTGCCAGTAATTTTACCTCATCACCCGATGGGACCATGTATGCATCCACATCACGTAATAATCGAATTGATTCAGAATTGGATTGATTCATCTTACAAGATCTTGGATCTTTACAACGGCACTGGAAAAACCATTTGTTCTTTGGCTAGTAATGGATCTATCTAGTCCAACTTCATAAAGTATGTCATTGCTATTCATGGTAAGGATCTCATCTATGGGCTGACCAGTGAAGGCTCTTTCTAATATCGTCAATAGACCTCTTACGATCAAGGCATCCGAATCTGCTCTGAATGTATATGTGTTATCACCATTAGAATCAGCAATTACCCATGCCTGAGATGTGCACCCATGTATCTTATTAGCATCTATTTTTTCCATTTCACTTAGTCTTCCTGATTCCTTTGCCATGTCCATCAATTGAACAAATTTATCTTTTGGGTCTTCAAAGAGCAGGAATGTCTCTCTTAAGTTGTTTAACTCTGTTTTGATACTCATTGGTCATTCCCATTCAACCATGTATCAAAATGGCCTATGACATGATCTCGTATTTCATTATCTCTGATCATGTCAATTATTTCAGAAGCGAAGCCACGTACCAAAAGTTCTCTAGCTGATGTTTCATCTATTCCACGGGACTGAACATAAAAAAGAGCATCTGACTCAAGTGCGCCTGTTGTTGACCCATGTGAGCATTTTACATCATCTGTATAGATCTCAAGTTGAGGGTTGGAATTCATAAGTGCATCTTGAGATAGTAACAGGTTATTATTTGATTGACTAGAATCAGTTTTTTCTGCCCCTTCATGTACGATCGAACGTCCGTTGAACACACCAGAGGATCTATCTTTCAATATGGACTTGAAATTTTGAGAACTCGTGCAATGAGCGGCATGGTGATTGGTTATGACATGCGCGTCTGAATGCTGCTTGTCATTTGATAGACTTAGTCCATTTAGAGAACAATTAACGCCCTCACCAATCAAGTTTGCGTTAAGGTTGATCCTGCCTAGTATTCCTCCAAATGCAAATTGGCTAAATGAATAGTTTGATCTTGAATTTTGTTGTACATGGAGATTGCACATGTTGATCGTCTTTTTAGAATTGTTCTGGATTCTAACATGATCAAGACTGGCATCATCTTCAATATTGACGATCATCGATCCATTATAAAAGTATTCATCACAGTTTCCTTCATGTTGTTCTACTAGGGTCAATGAACTTGATTCTCCAAGGTCAAGATGAATTCTTGGGGTTATCATTATATTGTCATTTCCAGAACATATGAATAGTATTCTTAAAGGTACTTCGATATTTGTTTTTTCTTTGATCACTAAAGAGACCCCACTGTCCATGAAGGCTGAATTCAAAAGGTCAAAAGATGTCATCTCTGGTTGCTCTACAGACCAGCCATTATTTTTCATGTAATCTATGTTTGATAGAAGTGTGATACCCTCTGGAACTGATGATATGTTTTTTTGGAAATGGCCGTTGTAGATGACGATCGTATCTAATGATTCAAGTCCATGATCTGATACTCTTATATCTTTTTTAGGACCATCCCCGATCTCTGATATTCGAAAGTCACCTGCTCTGATGGCTGATAGATCTGTGAACCTCCAGTCTTCACATTTCTTATTTGGAAGGCCTTTTCGAAGGAGGTTGTCATAGGCCATTTTTCTTAAGGGATGTACCTCTTTTGAGAAATACTCTCGATCAAGTAATTTGTCAAACTCTGTTTGCAAATAGTTAGGCATCATTATTCGAGCCATTGATATCCTTTTTCCTCTAACTCCGATGCCAGTTCCTTGTCACCTGACCGAACGATCTTCCCATCGATCAATACATGAACCACATCTGGCTCAATATATCTCAATAGACGTTGGTAGTGCGTTATGACAAGAAATGATCGTTCAGGATCACGAAATTTATTAACGCCATTTGCAATGATCTTCAATGCATCAATATCCAACCCAGAATCCGTTTCATCCATGATCACTAGTTCAGGCTCAAGTGTAAGCATTTGCAGTATTTCATTGCGTTTTTTTTCACCGCCAGAAAAACCTTCGTTGACCGCGCGCTGCAAATAGGATGTGTCCATGTCTAATTCATTTAGCTTGTTCTTCACTATTTTTAAAAATTCAGCAGCGTCCAATTCTTTTTTTCCAGAATGTTTGCGCTTTGTATTCAATGCAGCCTTTAGAAAATAGGTATTATTCACTCCAGGCATAATAACTGGATATTGGAATGACATGAATATTCCTGCCAGAGCCCTTTTCTCTGGTGCCCAATCAATGATTGATTCATTATTATATTTAATATCACCTTTTGTTATGGTGTACCCATCCTTACCAGTGATCACATTGGATAGCGTACTCTTTCCTGACCCGTTGCGTCCCATTACCGCATGCATCTCGCCTGGTTTTATGGAAAGGTCTAACCCCTTCAGTATTTCCTTATCATCAACTCCAGCATGGAGGTTTTTTATTTTTAGCATCTTTTATTTTCCATGTTATCCAACGCTACCTTCTAAAGTGACCTCCATGAGTTTTGTTGCCTCAACAGCAAACTCCATTGGCAATTCATTGAAGACCTCTTTGCAAAATCCATTAACGATCATTGATACAGCATCTTCTGAAGAAATGCCTCTCTGATTACAGTAGAACAATTGATCTTCTCCAATATTTGACGTGGTAGCCTCATGCTCCATTTTTGCTGATGGATTTCTTACATCAATATAAGGGAAAGTATGTGCTCCGCAAGTGCCACCTATCAAGATGGAATCACATTGTGAGAAATTCCTGGCATGGTCTGCACCTTTCATTATCTTTACTTCTCCTCTGTATGTCTGCTGGCCTTTTCCTGCAGAGATGCCCTTGGAAATAATGGTGCTCTTGGTATTTTTGCCTAGATGGATCATTTTAGTGCCGGTATCAGCCTGCTGATGATTATTTGTTACGGCTACTGAATAAAATTCTCCAACTGAACCATCCCCTTTCAGGATGCATGAGGGGTATTTCCAGGTAACAGCAGATCCCGTTTCTACTTGAGTCCAAGATATCCTTGAATTCTCTCCTAGGCAGGTTCCTCGTTTCGTAACAAAATTATAAATCCCACCCTGCCCCGTCTTAGGATGGCCAGGATACCAATTCTGTACCGTAGAATATTTTATGGTAGCGTCTTTATGAGCAACGAGTTCTACCACTGCGGCATGCAACTGGTTCTCATCTCTCATTGGCGCAGTACAACCTTCGAGGTAACTGACATGGCTGCCTTCATCAGCAATGATCAGTGTCCTCTCAAATTGTCCTGTATTTGCCTCGTTAATCCTAAAATAAGTCGAAAGTTCCATGGGGCACTTTACACCTTTAGGAACATAAACGAAGGAGCCATCGGTGAAAACAGCAGAGTTCAAAGTTGCAAAATAATTATCAGTAGATGGGACCACTGTTCCCAAATATTTTTTTATAAGATCAGGATGCTCCTGAACAGCCTCCGAGAAACTGCAAAATATTACGCCTGCCTTCTTTAATTCTTCTTTGAATGTTGTGGCGATAGAAACACTATCAAATACAGCATCAACTGCAACGCCAGATAGCATTTTTTGTTCCTCAAGAGGAATCCCAAGTTTGTTATACGTTTCCAATAACTCTGGGTCAACCTCGTCCAAACTAGATAGTTCTTTTCTCTTTGGTGCTGAAAAATAACTTATTGCCTGATAGTCTATTTCAGGATATTGAATGTTAGCCCAATTTGGATCTTCCTTTTTTAGCCAATGACGATAAGACTTCAAACGCCAATCCAGCAGCCAGTCTGGCTCATTCTTTTTTCTTGAGATCGTTTTTATCACATCCTCATTAAGACCAGGGGGTATGGTCTCAGATTCAATATCGGTTACGAATCCATATTCATAATCTTTTTCAAGATTTGAGTCAATTATCTTCTGTTCATTAGACATTATGTTATATTAATTGATTTATTATAAAGGGGATTAAGCAGAAAAACTGGTGCCGCAGCCACAGGTACGTTCTGCATTCGGATTTTTTATCTGGAATCCACCATTTAACAAGTCATCTGAATAGTCTATCTCAACATCCTTTAGATATAGCCAACTCTTTAGATCACACACTATGGTTAGTCCGTTTGATCTGAACTCTTTATCGTACTCGCCTTTTTTATCTTCAAAGTCCATTTTATATGTCATTCCTGAGCAACCACCACCCTCGACAGACATACGCAAAAAATGGTTATTTTTTCCATCTGAGTCCATGACTGCCCTAAGACGCTTTACTGCAGATCTAGTTGCGGTTATTGTTGCATTTTGAAACTCATCTTGTCTCTGTTCCAGTGATTTATCTTGTATTGAACTACTCATTTATTCCCACTCCGTTTCAATTTTCTGTGTCTTGGTTGATTGACTTACCGACCCAAAACCAAGTTTCTCTCGAGCTTCATCGGTCATCAATTCTGGATTCCAGGGAGGGTCAAATGTTATCGCTACATGGACTTGGTTCACTTCCTCTAATTTTGAGACTTTTTCTTTTATGTCATCTGCCATGTGCTGCCCCATGCTACATCCAGGAGTGGTCAGTGACATTGTTATGTTAATGTCATGTCCAGAATCTTTTCTATCCGATATGTTAATATCGTAGATCAAGCCTAGGCTCCATAGGTCCAGTGGTATTTCCGGGTCATGGCATGACTTTAATACCTCTATTATTTTTTTTTCTAAACTCATGAGTGTGTCACCTCTGCGAGTGTCATGTTATTGAACATGTCTCGAATTGAATCATTGATACGATTGATTGGTCTACGTATGGTGCAGCCATCCATTTGGTTGCAACCTGAATCAAAATAACAATCCATTATACCCATGGGACCTTCCATGATCTCGAAAAATTCGGTCATCTTGATGGTCTCTGGATCGATCGATAAGCGATAACCACCACTAGGGCCCTTTACTGCATGAATGATTTCATTTCTTGCTAGCCTTTGCAATACTTTCGCTAAGAGTTCCTGAGGAACTCCATATGTATTTGCCAGTTCTTTGGCGGATGTGAGTTTGTCCCGATCTTGACTCTGAAAATGACGTAATGCAATCAGGGCATATTCAACTTTACGACTTATCTTTAACATGATTATCTAATCCCAGATGGAAATTAAATTACGTGGATGGAATGAAACAACATATAAATACGACAAAAATTGTCGTATATAACTCAATTTACTCTTATGAGGTACGGCTGTTTTTTGGTTATTTGTCCAATGATGGTGGGTTTATCATTGAGGTCTTTGATAAATGATCTTGCCTCATCAACTGGTAGTGAGATAAGGAGTCCTCCACTTGTTTGAGCGTCTGCTGCAAGTAATTGTTGAGTTTGATCCAGGTTGTCATTGAAAGAGACAAATTCCCTTAAATAATTCAAGTTCCTTTTTGTTCCTCCAGGGATTATGCCTTCCATTGCTAACTCAAAGGCAGAAGGAAGGAACTCAAGATCATGGAAATTTATTTCTGCTGATACACTGCTATTATCGCACATTTCCTTTAGGTGCCCGAGTAACCCAAACCCAGTTACATCTGTTACAGCGTTGGCGTTATACCCTTTAAGAGTATCGGCAGATTCGCTATTCAAACTGGCCATTGACTCAACTGCTAATTCTATGTCCCTTTGCGAGATACTTCCTTTTTTTATTGCTGTTGCTATGACACCTGTGCCTAGAGGTTTTGTCAAGACCAATGCATCTCCGATATTGGCTCCAGAATTTTTCCAGATCTTATCTTCCTCAATTTCTCCAGTTACAACAAGACCGTATTTGGGTTCTTTGTCATCCACTGAATGTCCACCAACTATTGGAATGCCAGCCTCTTCTGCTTTATCTGCACCACCTTGCAATATCTCAGTCAGAATGTTTTTAGGTAGATCATTAATTGGATATCCGACTATGTTAAGGGCGAATAGTGGCTTTGCTCCCATTGCATAAATATCTGATAATGAGTTTGCTGCAGCGATTTGACCAAATTGATAAGGGTCATCAACGATTGGTGTAAAAAAATCCACAGTTTGTACGATTAATTTCCCACTGCTTAGACGCACCACTGCGGCATCATCAGCACCTTCATGGTTCAGGATGACGGATGGATGTGATTTAACCTTAAGATCACCCAGTACCTGGGCTAGATCCTCTGGACCTATCTTGCAGGCTCAACCTGAGCCATGGCTCAAGGTCGTGAGTCTTATTTTATCTCTATCTTTCATGGTAAATTAATTTTGCTTGGGTCTATGTCTCGTCTTCTGCCAATGAGATCAAGCCATCTTTGGCTGACAGAGTAAATACGTCATCCTTATTTGGGATCAATGCAATGCCAAACATGTTTTCTTTATTGTTTTGGTCGGTATGAATTTGAACGCCTAATATTACTTCATTACGAAGTCTGGCTGCTTGTACACACTCCCCATAAGGAATGGTTATTGATTCATTATCATTAAAGTCAAAATAATAAGATGCTGGTTTTATGTATAGTTCACTACCCTCTGACTGGAATAGGTCATCATAAACATCCAAGGCCATTGGCTCTTCCGATACCTGAGCCATTATTTGTGAAACAAATTGGTTTGAGACCATAAAGTCCTTAACACCACTATTCAAGATTATGTCTATGTTTTCACTGTCCATTACTTCCGTTATCAGTTTCGGCCATTTTACTCCGGTATCTTTATTATTTTGAACTTGGTTTTTCGAAATTAGGATCTGTCTGATTCGAATCAACATGGATATGACATTTGCATCCATCTCCTCGATGGTATTGCCCCCTGGTGATAGGATTAGTATGCTATCAAAATTTTGAGGTTCCATAACATTAAGTCGACCAAGGTCATTAAGGTCCATTTCTTGCATTATTATATTTATGCCTGGATAAACCTCGTTCAAGGATGCCTTGCAAACATCCATTTCTGGAAGCTTAGTAGATACATATGTGTATAATTCAGAGCCATCTGGGAGATAACTGCAAAGTTTTTCCAATATGATCGCTGTCTTTGTTGTCCAATTAAGAAGGGCTACTCTGTGGGATCTTGGTTGGACAATGGTAGAAGGTATGTCATTTAAAGTTGGTTCAAACACGGGCTCATTGAAATAAAATATGGTGGAGTCATCCTCAGCGAAAACAATAAGTTCATCATCATCGCTCAAAGGTGTTTCTTTGGGAGGGTTCAAGATGATCTCGCCTTTTGAGTTGTGTATTCCCATGGGAGTGCTACTCTTAAACCTATTCAGGCTATCTCCAAATGTCAATTCTCCACCCCATCCTTCATCAGGCTGATAGAAATAGAATTCATTTCCATCAAATCCCACCATATCACCATAGACCACTGAAAGGCCATTACGACTTAATGCCAATTGAGCTATCATTCTAGATAGTACACTAACTTCATTCAAGGCCTTTACCGTTCCGCTGGATATATTCTCTGCTAGATCACGATCACGGTCTGAATGAATTTCACTTACAATTGGGGGGTGGGTATCACCCTCACATACTGCAATGATCGACATTATGGATTTCAATACGAGAGCATCAGCAAGATTTTTTTCTTTCTCAGGCTTCCAACTTGCGGCACTGTTCATGATGATTATGGATTTGGCATTTTCAGCCATAACTTTTTTTAGGTTGTTTATATTTGTGACCACGCCAGACCTAGTGATCACTCTGGTTGTTGCAAAATCAGATATATTATCTCTTATGAGATTATCCATCTCTTCCTTATCATTCTCAGCCAGTATTACAATGGAGGCATCAGGTTCTGATTCATTTGCCTCAATAAGTTCACGAATAACCTCAAGGATCCTATCGCCAAAACCAAGAATAAGTGTATGATCCTCCTCCAAAACAAGGCTACGTCCACGTCTTAACTCATCAAGTTTTGCTTCAAAAACACTAGTGATGAATGCAACCATGCTAGAAAAGAGTATCAGCCCCACCATTACTGCCAGTATCGATGTCAATTTTGCAGCCCAGTTACTGTCACCATCTGTTTCAGCAGCAGAGCCTTCCATTACAGCGACATATACTCGCCAGGGTATTTCTGCCCAACTGCTAAGGGTTTCATCAGGCAAAAATGAATTTGCGATTCCACGTACCACCACCATAACCAAAAATCCAACAAGAAATAAGGCAAGTAGTGCAAGAAAAATAGACGAACTTCCTTTGGACATGAAGTTATCCACTGCATAGCGTAGTCGCATTCCAATAGGATGATTTTTGTTGTTACTCATTCTGAATGATCTATTTATCGGTTTCTTATAGTCGGGAATGTTAAAAAAAATTATACAATAAAGGGGAATTAATTTGTTTTTCGAATACAAAGTGCCTTCCTAAATTGAATAACCAAATTTTATGGTAATAAGAGACCTACAACGGTGCACTCATATTTATTAAATAAATAAGACTTAGCATATAGAAGAATAGGAACAATGGGAAAAACTTTTAAAACAATCGATGAAGCAGTAATACGTTTTGCTGGTGATTCTGGAGATGGAATGCAGTTAACTGGCGGTCGTTTTACAGAGACAACCGCAATCGTTGGAAATGACCTCAGCACCCTACCAGATTTTCCAGCAGAAATTAGAGCTCCTGCAGGATCCCTTGCTGGTGTGAGTGCATTTCAACTAAAATTCTCCTCAAAAGATATTCACACCCCTGGAGATAAGCCTGATGTTTTGGTTGCCATGAACCCTGCAGCATTGAAGGTACACCAAAAAGATCTCATCCCTGGTGGCACAATGATCATTAACACAGATGCCTTTTCAAAAAAGAACCTGAACTTTGCAGGCTATGAGACCAATCCTGTCGAAGATGGCTCTCTTGATGATTATTTTACTGTGATCCCAATTGAGATGAATAAAATGGTGACAGCAGCGTGCGAGGGAATGGACCTGACAGGGAAGTTGGTCTTGCGGACAAAGAATTTCTTTGCTCTTGGTGTGTTATTTTACATGTATGATAGGCCAATGGATGCTACAGAGGCATGGCTCAAGAAAAAATTTGCTGGCAAGGATGCAATTATTGAGGCAAATACAGCCTCAATGCATGCGGGCTATAATTATGCCGATACCACGGAGATATTTACAACTAGATACAAAGTAGAGAAGGCAGTCTTGCCTCCAGGAACCTATCGCAATATAAATGGGAATTTGGCTACATCATTGGGGCTCCTAGCTGCTTCTGAAAAAGCAGATCTTGGCCTCTTTTTGGGGAGTTATCCCATAACCCCTGCGAGTGACATACTCCATACCTTGTCATCATGGAAACATTTTGGTGTAAAGACCTTTCAAGCGGAGGATGAGATTGCGGGTGTGACATCTGCAATTGGTGCTTCTTATGCAGGAAACTTGGCGATCACGACTACTTCTGGACCAGGTATTGCCCTCAAAGGTGAGGCACTTGGTCTAGCGGTCATGACCGAATTGCCTCTTGTGGTAATAAATGTACAAAGAGGAGGGCCCAGTACCGGTCTACCAACAAAGACTGAACAATCAGATCTAAATCAGGCTCTTTACGGACGCAATGGCGAGGCACCCATGCCTGTCATTGCTGCTGCTACACCTGGTGATTGTTTTTTTGCCGCATATGAGGCTTGCAAGGCTGCAGTAACTCATATGACTCCAGTAATGCTTTTAACCGATGGCTACCTAGCAAATGGTTCTGAACCTTGGAACATACCCGATCTGGATGAATTAGAATCCATTGATGTAAAATTTGCTGATAAACCAAATGCAGATGGAGATTTTCTGCCCTATTTAAGAGACGACAAGACATTGGCACGTCCTTGGGCCATCCCTGGTACTGCAAAACTTGAACATAGAGTAGGAGGTATTGAGACAGCAGAGAATACTGGGCATGTAAGTTATGACCCTGAGAATCACCATAGAATGGTCATGCTAAGACAGGAAAAGGTTAATAGAATTCAAAATGACATTCCACCAACAGAGGTATTTGGTGATGGCCATGGAGACCTGCTACTTTTAAGTTGGGGTGGAACATACGGTGCTTCTAGATCGGCAAGTGAAACGCTTCAAGAAGAAGGGCTAAAAGTGTCCCATGTGCATGTTAGATGGATATCTCCGCTTCCAAAGGACCTCGGTGAGATATTGATAAACTTTAAGCATATTTTGATTCCTGAAATAAATTTGGGTCAATTGTTAAGATTGATAAGGTCAGAGTATCTTGTTGATGCCAAAGGATTGAATCTTGTTAGAGGAAGGCCCATTGGCGCTGCAACCATCGTTGAAAAAGTTAAAGAAACACTAGGATAAAATAGAATGAGCGAAGTAGCAACAACCCCCGAGTTGACAAAAAAAGATTTTGTTTCAGATCAGGCAGTACGCTGGTGTCCAGGATGTGGAGATTATGCCATCCTCGCACAAGCACAAAAGCAAATGCCAACTTTTGGAAGAAAGCGTGAAGATTTTGTATTTGTTTCTGGAATTGGTTGTTCAAGTAGATTTCCGTATTACATGAATACTTATGGATTCCATTCCATTCATGGTCGTGCGCCAGCGCTTGCCACAGGAGTAAAGATCGCTAATCCTGATCTCTCTGTTTGGGTTATCACAGGAGATGGAGATGGCCTTTCCATTGGTGGTAATCATTTCATGCATGCGCTTAGAAGGAACATGGACATCAATATCCTGATGTTCAACAATAGGATTTATGGTTTGACAAAGGGCCAGTATTCACCTACATCCGAAGTAGGAAAACTCACTAAGGCATCGCCTTATGGTTCAATCGACATTCCTCTCAATCCACCTTCTCTAGCCTTGGGTGCGCAGGCAACATTTGTAGCTCGTACCATTGATAGGTGGCAAAAGCACATGGCTGAGATGATGGAAAGATCTTACAGCCACGATGGTGGGTCATACATAGAGATATATCAAAATTGTAACATATTCAATGATGGTGCTTTTGAGCCATACACAGGTGCTGAAAAAATGGATAACGTGATCGAATTAAAAAATGGTGAACCAATGCTATTTGCAAAAGAGACAAAAGGCATTAAACTAGATGGATCTAAGGCAATTGTGATCGACATGGAAAAAAATAGTGTAGATGATGTACTTGTCCATGATGAGACTAATCTTGACCTTGCTCATATCATTGCCAATTGGACCTCAAACCCAGATCTCCCTGAACCCATTGGCGTGATCTATTCAATTGATAAACCCACTTATAATCAAGACATGGTGGATCAGATCAATTTCGCTAAAGACAAGAAAGGAGCCGGTAGTGTCCAAGACCTCCTCAATGCAGGAGACACCTGGACAGTCGGATAGACATGGAAACCCGCACGGAACGGGACAGTATTGGGCCAATAGAGGTACCTAAAGATAAATACTATGGTGCTCAGACCCAGAGATCTCTTAATAATTTCAAGATAGGTGGAGAGAAATTTCAAAGAGAATTCATACGAGCATATGGTCTAATAAAAAAAGCTGCTGCAACCGTTAACAATGGATTTGGGAATTTGGATGATAAACTTCTTCAGGCAATCCATTCAGCGGCAGATGAAGTCATAAGTGGAAAACTTGATGAGCATTTTCCTTTGGTGGTCTGGCAAACTGGCAGTGGAACTCAAACCAACATGAACTTTAATGAGGTCATAGCGAATAGGGCAATAGAGATTCTTGGTGGCGTGATAGGGAGTAAAGAGCCCGTCCATCCCAATGATCATGTGAACATGAGTCAGTCAACAAACGATACATTCCCTACAGCAATTAATATTGCCGCAGTTGAGAGTGTTCACAATGAACTTATCCCTTCCATAACAAAACTCAAGGATGCTTTGAATGACAAATCCATTGAATTTGAATCGATCATAAAACTCGGTCGTACTCATTTACAGGATGCTACCCCGATAAGTTTAGGGCAAGAGTTGTCAGGATATGTTTCAGCATTGGAGCATGGCATCGTTCGTCTTGAAAAATGTCTTTACCATTGTCAAGAGTTAGCAATGGGTGGAACTGCAGTTGGGACTGGTATTAATTCAATCGTTGGCTTTGCAGAAGCCGCTGCAAAGGAGATTTCCTTTTTGACTGGTTTAGAATTTCACACTGCCGAGAATAAATTTGAGGCATTAGGAGGGCAAGATAGTATTGTGGAACTATCAGGCGCACTCAAGGTTGTAGCAGGATCGTTATTCAAGATAGCCAATGACCTTCGATGGCTTTCTAGCGGTCCAAGAAGTGGAATTGGTGAAATTAATTTGCCCGCAAATGAGCCCGGATCTTCGATCATGCCTGGCAAGGTCAATCCAACCCAATGTGAGGCCATGACCATGCTTTGTACACAGGTCATGGGTAATGACACGACCATCACATTTGCTGGTGCCTCGGGGAACTTTGAATTAAATGTATACCGACCAGTGATTGCCTATAATATATTGCAATCCATTCGTCTTTTATCAGATGGGTGTGATTCATTCAGAAAAAATGCCATTGTTGGAATTGAACCTAATTTGGAACGCATTGATCATAATTTATATAATTCTCTTATGTTGGTTACAGCATTGAATCCACATATTGGGTATGATAAGGCATCTGAAGTAGCAAAAAAGGCATACAAAGACAAGACCACTCTCCGTGAAGCCATAGGTGAATTGGGATACATGACAGGAGAGGAATTCGACCGTTTGGTCAAGCCAGAGGACATGATCAGTCCTAGAGAAGAAGATTAAGTTAATTCTTTTTATTATTTGGTGAAAAATGATAGACCGTATTTCCATCCAATAGCCAGAACTCATATTTTGAAATAATAGATACTGGATTCAAGATGGAGATAAAGAAAATTTTCTATAGATGTGCATTATTGATCATTCTAGGGATGTTTGGTGTACTATTTCTTATACTATTCCTATCTAGGAACCTCCCTTCCTTAGAGCAACTTGAGAATTATGACCCCGATCTGGTGACTCGTATTTATTCATCAGATGGTAAAGTGTTAAATGAATTGTTTGTACAGAAGAGGGTTTTTATCGAGTTAGATAAAATACCTGAGCACATGCAATATGCAGTTGTCTCATCTGAGGATCGTAGATTTTTTGAACACTGGGGCTTATCGATGAGGAGTATTGCAAGGGCCGTCATGATCAATACATTATCATTAAGTTATCGTCAGGGATTTTCCACTTTAACTCAACAACTTGCCCGTAATCTTTATAAGTCTGTCGGTTTTGAAGATAGTATCCTCAGGAAGGTGAAGGAGATGATCACTGCCATCCAGATTGAAAGAACCTATACAAAAGATGAGATATTGGAGATGTATCTTAATACGGTTCACTTTGGACATGGGACCTATGGTGTCGAGGCTGCGACCAAGCGTTTTTTCGGTAAGGAATCACGGTATCTAACCATAGATGAATCTGCCATATTGGTTGGTCTTTTACCGGCACCAGCAAGTTATTCTCCCATTCATCATCCTGATAGGGCAATTCGTCGTAGGAATACAGTATTAAGATTAATGCGCGACCAGGGATACATAACTAGAGGCGAACATGAAGAGAATAGAGCAAGAACGCTAGAGACTGTGCTTGAGGTTCCAAAGAGGGGAAGTGCACCATATTTTACTGAATATGTTAGAAGAATTCTTGAGAAAGAGGACACAGCATTGGGTATCAATATTTATAGAGATGGATTAAAGATCTATACCACTTTGGATTCACGATTGCAGTCCATTGCTGAGGATGCAGTTTTAAGTACTGTTCGGGATGACCAGCAGCGCTTAAATAAACGGTTATATAAGAACCGAGAGGAATTTGAGAATTTGGCCTACCTTACGATCTATGAAGAAGACAGTATTAAAATGATGTTATCTGGGGAAGGAAAGCTATATAAGGACCTCCGGGATAAATTATTGGTTCAATGTGCATTTGTGGCTCTCGATCCCAATACAGGTGGAATACTTGCAATGGTTGGTGGTAGACCCGATTACCATGATCAATATAATCGTGCAGTACAGGCTCGTAGACAACCAGGATCTGTATTTAAACCATTTGTTTATACAACTGCATTAGAAAATGGCTATTCTGTCACAGAGCAGTTATTAAATCAGCCTGTTGTCCTAAATATCCAAAACATGGATGGTACATGGGTAAAATGGAAACCACAAAACTATGATGGGAGTACTGGAGGCCTAACTACATTTCGAGAGGGTCTAAGAAAATCCATGAATCTGATTTCTGTTCGCATGGTTCAACAAGATATTGCGCCAGCGGAGCAGGTAAAACAGACTGCAAAGCGGATGGGTATAAATACAGATATTAGGGCAGTCGATGCCATCGCCTTAGGAACTTCGGAGGTATTTCCAATTGAAATGGTCAGTGCCTATTCTGCACTATCAAATAAAGGAGTTTATTCTAAACCATTCGCGATCACAAGGATAGAAGATAGATATGGAAATATCATAAAAGAATATTACCCAGATCGCAAAGAGGTATTGAGTGAGGAAACAGCTTATCTAATGACAAGTTTAATGCAAACGGTCATGGATAGAGGAACGGGAGGAAGTGCTAGGTGGAAATATAAGTTCAATAGACCAGCTGCCGGGAAAACTGGAACCACTCAAGGATGGAGCGATGCCTGGTTTGTAGGCTTCACTCCACAGATAGCTGCAGGCTGTTGGTTTGGAGTAGATGATTTTAAGGTGCCGCTTGGGCCTGGGCAAGATGGAAGCCGAGCAGCGTTACCTGCATGGGCTAAGTTCATGAAAACTGCCCATGATACACTGGAACTACCAATACAGAAATTTGAAAAACCTAGCGGAATCCAAGATAAGGAAATATGTACTGTTACAAAAAAATTGCCTCTGCCAGCTTGTCCAGTGGAACAAGAGATCTTTAAAAAGGGTACTGAACCAACGCAAAAATGCAAAGTGCATCGCACTGAATAGATTTAGTAGATAATAGAATTATTTCCATGGTAATCCTCACCTACCATTATGGCTGAACTTAAGGATTTGGAAACCATATCAAGTTTTTTTTCATTTGAACAGAAAATCCGGCATATTGGTTCATTATGATCGATCTCATCGCCAGTCTTCTTTAAGAATTCCATACCCGCTGTGTGATCCAAGATCTCATTATTATTTTTCATTACACAACCTAGTTCAACTAGGGACCATCCAATGGATTCAGTATCCATGTTAATTATGATGCCTGGTTTTTCATGGTATATCAAGACCTCATGCTTTGGCTTGGTTGCGGAAAGAAACTCATCTAACCTGCCACCTTGAGTTTCTACTGATTGCTCAAATGATTTTAATCCTCTACCAGAATTAATTATTTCAGTTTGAAGGTCAATAGCGTCAGACCTTGAAGTTACTGATCCAGACTGGAGTAGTAATTTAGCCCCTAGTTCCAATGTAACGGTCATTAGGTCATCTGGGCCATTTCCCTTTAAGCATTCCATTGATTCCATTATCTCACAAGATAGTCCAGCAAAACGACCTAGAGGCTGATCCATGTTTGTATATGTTACCTCTGTTCTTATATTAAATGCCTTGCCGATTTTTTCCATCCATGATCCTAACTCAAAAGCCTCTTCCTGACTTTTCATGAAGGTTCCATTACCAATCTTAATATCGAGAACTAATCCAGATATGCCTTCAGCGATTTTTTTACTCATGATAGATCCACAGATCAGTGGTATTGATGAGATCGTGCCTGTCTTACTTCTTAGATCATATATTTTTTTGTCAGCAGGACAAATCTCATTGGACTGGGACATGATCGCATATCCGCTTTTTTCAACCCATTTCTTGAATAGGTCGAGGTCTGGAGATACATCAAAACCTGGAATGCTCTCCAACTTATCTATTGTGCCACCAGTAAACCCTAGACCTCTTCCTGCTATCATTGGGATCTTGATTCCTGCAGCAGCTACTATCGGGGCAAGAATGAGGGATACCTTATCTCCAACACCTCCAGTAGAATGTTTATCACCAATGTATCTATTTGATTGAGGAAATTCAAGGACTCTACCAGAATTGAGCATGACATCAACTAAGGAAAATGTCTCATCCTCATTCATTCCATTAAAATAAATTGCCATTAGCATGGCTGACATTTGAGCTTCCGTTACCGCTTCAGAAAGATAACCATTGAAAAATGAATCAATCTCAACTTTAGTTAGATTCTGCCCATCACGTTTTTTTGATATGAGGTTAGCTGGTATCAATCTTGAATATTATTCTTTTTAAGGAAGAATAGGAATGAAATTGGAGCACGCTCTCTAATAGTATGTAGTATAAGATAGAGTGCGACTAAAAGTAAGACTAGATTTGGTGCCCACATCCCGACTTCAGGACTGACTTGATTCCTATCAGCCAGTTCTTCACCTCCAATCAATAATACATAATACAACAAGAAAAATCCAAAACTAAGTGATGTACTAACAGCAAATCCTCCTTTCTTTGCCAAAACGCCTAATGGTGCCCCCAAGAGTACAAAAAGAACACATGCGAAAGGTATGGAAAATTTTTTATGAGCTTCCACCGTATATTTATTTTTACCTTTGAGGTAACTGGCAATTAATCCAAACTCATTTTTTACTTGTCGCTCTAGGTTTCTTAATTGTCTTTCTTTTTTCCTTATTGCACCCTTATTTAATGTAGTGTCAGCATTGATGGAATCCTTTGCCATTGCGACAATATTGACTCCATCTTCTAATGATAGAGGTAATATGCTATCACCCATGGTTCTGAAGAAAGCACCCCTTAGTCTTGTTTCCACGACGGAAAGTTTTTTTTGGTATCCATTTACTTTTTTGATTATCATTGGAACTGTCATCTCCCGATCGGTCCGATTTGAAGAGTCTCTTCTATTCAAAAGTATGTCATCTGCTGGAATGATGATCTTATGAGTATCAAAAATAATTCTTCGATAATTTGCGAAATCTTTATTCTCAATTTCATGGATTTCTCCATCATATAGTGTAAGCAAAAATGCATCAGACAATGTGGATAGCATACCAGTTTTTGAGTGAATACTTGTTTGAGATTCTTGTTTTCCTTTAGAGAAAATTCGAACATCTGACATTATTTCACCTTCTTTGCCACCAACTATCATGCTGTAGTCAGGTAGATTATCTAAAAACACTCCTGGCTCAATATTCATTCCAGGCCTCTTACGATAAATATCTCCAGAAAGTAGTCGTGCGTGAAAATTCATGTGTGGTAGAATAAAATTATTGAATGATATCAACAACATGGCGATAACAATACCGAACAATAGTGGGGCCCTAATAATGGATAGGAAGCCTATGCCAGATGCACGCATGGCATTTATCTCATTATCCTCTGACAATCGCCCAAATGTCATGAGGGTTGATAGTAGCACAGCCATTGGAACAGACAATGCAATTATCCAAGCAAGATTCAGAAATAAGTATTCTAGAATAGTGAAGACCTCTAGTCCTTTACCAAGAAAACGATCTACTGCCCTAAGTAAAAAATTGATGAATAGAAGAAAGGTGATCATTAATAGAGAAAAGAAAAAAGGTAAAATCATTTCCCGAATAAAGTATCTGGATAATAGTCTCATAGTAAAAATTACTATTATCCTACTTACTTATTATGAATCAAATAGAAAATTCTTTCAGGTTAAATCTCTTCAAAACTGTGATTAAGTATTTTAACTTTCGCCGCTTTAAATCAACTTATGTTGAGCTAAAGTTTTATGGTGGGTGTAGCTCAGCTGGTTAGAGCACCTGGTTGTGGCCCAGGAGGCC